>JAQBVJ010000026.1 GCA_027623235.1 Planctomycetota bacterium | reverse complement strand
GGCGAGGATGTCCTCGATGCGACTGGCGAGGGCGAAGGTGTCCTGATCGACAAGCTGCAGTTCCAGCTCGACGCCGATCGTCGGCCTTTCGTTTCGGGTAAAAACAATTGCCGCCATGCGAGGGTCTTTCGTCAGAGGGGATTTTCGATGGGATTATGGGAGGCACACTCGCCAGGCGAAAGCCGCAATCTGGCGATCGTCCCGTCGCGGGTTGTCGACTTGCCCTCCCAATGAACGAACTCTTAATTTCGTGGGACGTGTACGTCAGGAACGAGCTCGTTTGAATTCGTCTCTCCTCGACGCGACGATGCCCGTTCCGAAACGTATCGAAAACTCCCAGGAACACCCGCCGCGATGGACAAAGCGACGAAGACAGCCGCGCCGACGGATGGCAAGCCCGCGAAAAAGGCCGGTCCGGCGAAACTGTCGCCCATGATGGAGCGGTATCGGGAAGTCAAAAGCCAGAACCCCGGCTCACTGCTGCTGTTCCGGATGGGCGACTTTTACGAACTCTTTTATGAGGACGCGGAAGTCGCCTCGAAAGTGCTCGGGCTGACGCTGACAGCTCGCGACAAGGGATCGGCCAATCCCACCGCGATGGCGGGCTTCCCTTATCACTCGCTCGAAAATTACCTCCACAAGCTGATCCGAGCCGGCTATCGAGCAGCGATCTGCGAGCAGGTTGAGGACCCCAAAAAGGCCAAAGGACTCGTCAAGCGCGAGGTCACTCAAGTCGTCACACCGGGCACGCTGACAGACGAAGCGCTGCTCGATCCGCGCGAGAGTAACTACCTGGCGTCGGTCTTCGTCGGCAAGTCGCTGGTCGGACTGAGCTGGCTGGAACTGTCCACCGGAAAGTTTCTGACCAGCGAACTGGAACTGTCGCAGCTGCCTGACGAACTGGCTCGGTTGCGACCGGCCGAAATCCTCGTTTCGGAAAACCCCGCGCGGGAAGAAGAACTGCTGCCGGCGCTCAACCTCCGCGGCATGGTCGTTTCTCAGCGACCGCCGTGGGCGTTTGCCGCGGACCAGTGTCGTAAACGGCTGGTGGAGCATTTTCAGCTGAAGACGCTCGAGGGTTTCGACCTTGAGGAGAATTCGCCCGGCGTCGTCGCGGCGGGAGCACTGCTGGAGTACGTTCAGGAAACGCAGAAAAGTTCGCTCTCGCACATCGTCCGGCTCGAGCCGCTGCGCCGCGGCGGGAACCTCATCATCGATGAGGCGACGCGGGCGAGCCTGGAACTGACGCGAACTCTGCGCGAAGGACGGCGCGAAGGCAGCCTGCTCGACATCATCGACGAGACCGTTTCGCCGATGGGCGCGCGGCTGCTGGCTGAGTGGCTGTCGAACCCGCTCACCGAGATCAAGCAGATCGACGCGCGGCTGGATGCGGTTGAGGAATTCTCGCTGGACGCCGTGCTCTGCCGGGGCATTCGGGATGAGCTAAGCAAGGTTTACGACCTGCAGCGCCTCACTGCAAAAGTGGCGACGCTGCGAGCCTCGCCGCGCGATCTGGGTTGCCTGGCGCGAACGCTGGCTCTGCTGCCGAAGCTGAAGGCGAAGCTGTCCGGGCGCGGCGCGGAGCTGCTCAAACTGCTCGAGGCCGACCTGGATCTGTGCGCCGAAGTGCGGGCGGATGTTGAGTTGAATCTGGTCGACGATCCTCCGCTTTTGACGACCGACGGCGGGATGATTCGCAGCGGATTCGACGCGAAGCTCGACGAGTTGCGTGAGCTGGCTCGCGGCGGAAAAGCCTGGATCGCGAAATACCAGGCCGCCGAAATGGAACGCACCGGCATTCCCAATCTCAAAGTCGGCTTCAACAAAGTCTTCGGCTACTACCTGGAAGTCACGGCCGCTCACTGGAGCAAAGTGCCTGACGACTACATCCGCAAGCAGACGCTGAAAAACCAGGAACGCTACATCACGCCCGAGCTGAAAGAGTACGAAGACAAAGTGCTGCGGGCCGAAGACGAATCGAAGCTGCTCGAAGCGGAGCTGTTCACAGCGCTGCGCGAGCAAGTGGCGGCTCACGTGACGCGTCTGAAAAACACGGCGGAGGTGCTCGCCGAAATCGACGTGCTGTGCGGCCTGGCGACGCTCGCCTCGGCCAACGGTTACTGCCGGCCGCAGTTGTGCGTCGAGCCGGTGCTCGACATTCGCGAGGGCCGGCACCCGGTGCTCGACAAACTCCAGCCAACGGGCGAATTCGTACCGAACGATGTGCTGCTGGGGATGCCGGCCGACGATGACGGCCGTGCGTCGCGCGGCCGCGTGCAGATCATCACCGGGCCGAACATGGCCGGTAAGAGCACCTACATCCGGCAGGCGGCTTTGCTGACCGTGATGGCTCAAATGGGTTCCTTCGTGCCGGCCAGCGAGGCCCGCATCGGGATCGCCGATCGAGTGTTCGCGCGGGTCGGTGCCAGCGACGAGCTCGGCAAAGGTCAGAGTACATTCATGGTGGAGATGACCGAGACGGCTCGGATTCTCAACACGGCCACCGCGCGGAGTCTGGTGATCCTTGACGAAATCGGGCGAGGGACCAGCACTTACGACGGCATCTCACTGGCTTGGGCCGTGACCGAGTTTCTGCACGACTCGATCAAATGCCGGACCCTCTTCGCAACACACTATCACGAGCTGACCGATCTCACCGCGACGCTGAAGCACGCTTCCAACTGGAACGTCGCCGTCCACGAGCAGGGGGACGGCATCGTTTTTCTGCACCGCATCGTCGAGGGGGCAGCGGATAAAAGTTACGGCATCCACGTCGCGCGGCTGGCCGGAGTTCCGTCGCAGGTTGTGCAGCGGGCGACGGTGATTCTCGAAACGCTTGAGGCCGATCACCTGAACGAGGAAGGCCGCCCGACAGTGCCGGCTCGCCGGAAGAAGGGCGGAGAAAAACAACTCTCGCTGTTCGTGGTCGAGGAGCACCCGGTCTTTGATGAGATCCGGAATCTCAAGATCGACGAGATGACTCCGCTGGCGGCTCTGGAAGAACTGAACCGGATTCGGCAGCAGTTGAAGCGATAGTTCAGTCAGGCATTTCCCTGGAAAACTTCAAGCGCGCAAAAAAAACTCTCCGATAGAAATCGGAGAGCTGAGAATTTGACAACAACCGGTTCCTGGATCTGTTTCCGCCTGGGGCCCCGCCGGTAAGCAGTTCCTCGGCCGTTTCTCTCCGGGAACCGGTGTTGTCTGAATTGAAGGAAACCCCTTCTGGATCCGTTTCCGCCTGGGGCTCAGTCTGAAAAAGAGCAGGGCTCAGACTGTTCCTCGGCCGTTTCTGCCCGGAAGTGAGTGTTTTCCCTCACAGTAAGAGGTGTCGACACCTGCGGGTTCCCGCGTTACCGATTTCTGACAGATTCTGACAATGGGGAACTGGCAAGTGCGGCAGGAAGAATAACCCTCAGATTCCATCCGGCAGTCCGTTGAGCAAAGTCGCGGAGCGGCGAAAGCCGAATGAACTTTTTCACCGGGCTGCCGGCACAGCCAACGCGAGGGGCGGGCTGTCCAGTCGCTGCAGGTACTGGTCGCGGAACTCGAAAAAGTGGCGGTCAGCGGCCTTTTGTGCGTCCATCGTGGCTCCGCCAAACTGCAGGGCGACATCCAGCTGGCCGCCCGCTCCGCCGAGCCCGTCAAGCAGTTTGAGTACCTGCTTGATCTGCGGGTCATTTTCAATCTGCTTTCGGGCTTCCGGTCGCGGTTTGGATGCATCCTCGCTGGCCGTCTTCTTCCAGATCATCTTCCAGGAGTCGTCGGGCATTCTTACGAGAAACTGTTGAGTGACGTCCGTCCTGCGTCGAGGCACGTTCATTTCCAGCTGGGTGACTCGAAAGGCGGAGACGCCTTCCCGCTCGGCGATCTGGATCGCGGATTTCAGCTCGTCTGCTTTTGCGGTTGGCTTGGGTTTTCCGGGGCCGAAGCCTGGTTCGCCAAGGATTTCCGCGATCGAGCTCAGTCCGCCTGCCTGGGACTGCAGCAGCTGCGGCAGGACCTGCGCCAGGTTGAGCTGCTGCGCTCCGTCACCGGTGCGAAAGAGTGCTCCACCCATGCCCTGAAAGTCGAGCTTTTTTCCGTAGTGGTAGTCGACGATTGCTCGCCGAGCGGCCCAGCTGTCGTCGGACTCGGCCAGTGGGGGGATCCGATCAGTCAGGTTGACTGCCTCGTCAGCCGGATTCTGGATGCCGTTTTTCTTCAGCTCGGCGAGCAGGTCACTGACCTTGCGTCGCTCGACGTTTTCCAGCTTTTCGCTCCACGCCACCACCGCGACCTGACGATTCTCTGCGGCCTGAGCAAACGAGGTGGCGATCTCGACCGGACGAAACTTCAGCAGCACGAACTGAGTGGAAAGGCCGTTCGGATTGGACGCGTCCTTGAGAATCGCCTCAGCGCGGTCGAGCTCCGTCTCCAGAAACGCGATCTTGAGCTGCGGTTCGGTCGTTTCGTCAATCCAGGATTTGACGCGGTCCCTCCGTCGAGTCGCGTTGTCGACCGCCGCAGCCCGCTCCTGCTCAACATGTTTCTTGAGCATCTCCGGTCGACGCTCGGCCAGCCAGGCACGTTGCACGGCCATCGATACGATGCCCTGTGAGTCCTGTCCGAGGAAGGCTCCCCGCAGCCGCTCCCCGGATTTCAACGTGACGAAATCCACGGCAAATCGATTCAGCCCGGCTGGCTTCTGAGCTCGCGCTTCGGAGGTCGAGGCGGAAAAACAGGCAAGCACAAGGACGGCGAGTAACCAACGATCAAGTTGAGGCAGACGGAGCATTTACTGGCCTTTTCGACTGACGGTGCGGACTCGACCCGAAAGACTGCCGCCTTCCTCATGTTGATGCTGCTGCCAAACGCGACGAGTTGCAAGACTGTTCGACGAAGACGACCAGCCTCTCTCAATGAACGACTGCTTCCTGTTGCTGAGAACGAGTCGGAAGAGCCTTCCGCTTTCCAGGAAATCCCGGAGTGCGGACTTTCTGCTGGTTGCGAACTGCCGAAGAAAGGGCAACAATCCCGCTGCGGTATCATGCCGCAGTGGGCAGGCGTGAGCGCCATCGGACTTTCCGAAGGTTGCATTAGCGGCTGCCTTCAATCGGCCACTCATTTCCAATCTTAACTGTCCTGAGCTCTTCAAGTCGTCTGGGCTCGAATTCCGGCCTCGTCAGCAACTTCCCGCTGGCAGCCTGTTCTGGACACGGTGACTCGGAATTATGGCGAAGAAGCTGACAACCGAAGAAATTTTGAAGATGTCCCGCGCGAACAAAGCGGACCAGAGTGACACTGCGCCTGCGGAACCAGCAGCAGGCGCTGCTGCTCCGGCCGAAGATTCGGCGCCGGCGAAAGAGCCTGCAAAGCCTGCGGCTGCTCCAAAGGGAGCTGCCGATATCATGGCCGCTATCCGAGCCAAGGGAGCCGGTGGTGCCGAAGCGTCAAGTGGCAAGCCGGAAGCAAAACCTGCTGCAGCGGCGGCTCCCAAAAGTCCGGCCGACATCATGGCGGCGATTCGAGGCAAAGGTGCCGGTGCTGCTCCAGCAGCGGCTAAGCCTGCTGCGAAGAAGGCAACCGCTGAGGCGTCTGCCGGCAATCTGCCTCCTGTTGGCGAGATGCTCGCTCAGCTGAAGGCAGGTAAGAAGCCGGCGGCTGTTGAAGCACCTGCGAAGCCCACTCTGAAACTTCCGACCCGACCGGCTCCGAAAGTGGCTCCGCAGCCAACACGGCGAGCATTCCTGCTGGATGTTCTGTTGAGTCCGTTCGCGCTTGCGTGGACGGTTCTCGCCGCGACAACCGGAGCGTGGGTGCTGATGCTGGCTCGCTTCATGTTTCCCAACATGATCGTCGAGCCGCCAACCTCATTCAAAATCGGCCCGCCATCGGACTTTCCGCTCGGCACGGTTTCAACCAAGTACACGGCCGCGAACGGCATCTGGATTGTTCATACCAACCAGTACAAGGGCAAAGATCTGATTTACGTGCTGGCTTCGGTCTGCACGCATCTTGGATGTACTCCCAGCTGGCTGGAAGGTGAGCAGAAATTCAAGTGCCCTTGCCACGGCTCGGGTTTTTACATCAACGGGATGAACTTCGAGGGTCCGGCACCTCGTCCGCTTGAGCGGGTTGGTGTTGCTTTGAGTTCTGACGGGACGCTTGAAGTCGACAAGTCTGTGAAGTTTCAAGAAGAGAAGGGCCAGTGGGAGGACGCCAAGTCCTTCGTGGATGGCTCGATAGCGTAGGCAGTGCTGTCGGATCAGCACTGGCTGCCGGCACCTTTGACATGACAGCTGGGACCGACCTCGTCGGTGCTATAAATGGGTTCTCTGATGTCTGTAGGCGACTACATTCGCGAATCGCAAATCTGGAAGAGTGTCTTCCGGCATCCGGCGCCGTACGACCGCCGAAACCGGGTCGTGGTCATGTTGACCAACTTCTTCCTGCATCTGCATCCAGTTTCAATCAAGCAGAACGGGATCGCCCTTTCCTATACCTGGTGTATGGGTGGCATCACGTTCTTCCTGTTTCTGGCGGAGACCATCACCGGCGTCCTGTTGATGTTTTATTACCGCCCGACTCTTGAGTGGGCGTTTAACGACATCCTGGCGCTGCGCGATGTCACAACGCTCGGAGTCATGCGCGAGATACACCGCTGGGGTGCTCACGCGATGGTGATTACTGTCTGGCTCCACATGTATCGAGTCTTCCTGACCGGCTCGTATAAGCCGCCTCGGGAGTTTAACTGGGTTGTGGGTGTCATCCTGCTGAAGCTGACTCTCCTGCTGTCATTCACCGGTTATCTGCTTCCCTGGGATCAGCTGGCGATCTGGGCGATCACGGTTGGCTCCAACATGGCTCGTGCGACGCCGTTTCTTGGTCACGAAGGCCCCGGCTTTCAGTTCCTGAATGTTGGCGGTTACGACCTTATTACAAACGCGAGTGATGCTCGTTTCCTGCTCCTGGGAAGCAAGTTCGTTGGCGAAGAGACATTGAACAGATTTTACATTCTGCACTGTGTTGCCATTCCGCTTGCGGCTGCCGGCCTGATTGCCATTCACTTCTGGCGAGTCCGTAAAGACGGCGGCATCAGTCAGCCACTCTGACTGTTTCGGCGGAGCGGTTTTCGGTTTTTCTGTCCTGAAATTGATCGTGTCACGGAACGGGATGACAGCCTCTTATGTCACTTGATCCACATCCCAATCTGACGTCGTCCGTGATTTTCGGACTGGGCTGGCTCTATCTGATCCAGTTCGTGATGAATTTCGCGTGGACCTGGCGCAGCCTGAAAAAAGGCACACATCACCGTGTGCCGAAATTCTTCGGGGGCGGTGAAGTTCCGGTCGCCATGTGGTGGGGCATGTATACCGCCCTGTTAAGCATGGTGATGATCGCCCACTTTACCGGGTTCAGTTCGCCCGAGCGGTTCCTGATTCAGCTGCCCGGCTGGTTCAAGTTTTTCGTCGACTCGTTCATTGCCGACGCCAAGTGGTATTTCGGCTTCTGCGTCGGTGCCTTCGGTCTGATGATCTGGTTTCGCCGGGTGCTGGCAACAGAGACAGCTGGCTGGCTCATGCTCAACGGCGGAGTCCTGTTTCTTACGCTCAGTTTGACGGACTGGGACTTCCGCCAGATCGTCGGTAAGCCGGACAACGTTCCCATCGTCGCGATGCTGTTTATCGTTGGTTATTTCACCTGGCTCTACTTCAACCGGTCGAACGAAAATGACGATCGGATTGAGGCCGGGTTGCCACCGAAAGAGGCAGAGGACAACGAGAAGGTCCTTGTCTGGCCGGATCTGGTTTACACCGAGCTGATCTGCATGATCGCTGTGACGGCGTTCCTATTTTTCTGGGGCGTCGCGCTGCAGGCTCCGCTCGAAGAACCAGCCTCAGCCGTCAAGACACCGAATCCGTCGAAGGCCCCGTGGTACTTTCTCGGCCTTCAGGAAATGCTCGTCTACTACGACCCGTGGCTGGCTGGCGTTGTCTTTCCGAGTGTGATTCTCGGTGGGATGATGGCGATTCCGTACATCGACTTTAACAAACGAGGCAACGGCTACTACACCTTTAACGAACGCAAGTTCGCTGTCAGTGTCTTCATGTTTGGCTTTCTGCCTCTCTGGGTGGGGATGATTGTCCTGGGGACTTTCTTGCGGGGACCGAACTGGAACATCTTCGGCATCTACGAGTACTGGGATGTCCACAAGCTGGAAGCCCTGAATAACGTCAACCTGTCGGAGTATTTCTGGCTCTACGGGCTGAATACGGCGATGCCGACTCCTGCCTCGACCGATTCCGGGATGCGGATACTTGGGATGATTCTCCTGCGGGAGTCGCCGGGGATTCTTCTGACGCTCGGGTATCTCATCGCCATGCCATCCATCATGGCCATGACTTTCCTCAAGCAGTACGCCTTCCGAATGGGCTTCATCCGGTTCATGGTTTTTTCCAACCTGATCCTGATGATGGCGGCTTTGCCGATCAAGATGCTCCTTCGCTGGGCCTTCAATCTGAAGTACCTCGTGGCGGTGCCAGAGTACTTCTTCAACATCTGATGCTTTTACTTCCAACCGAGCGGCCACCGTGTTAGTGGCTGCCGGGATTCAGGTTCAGAGCACAACAGGGCGGCCAGTCAGGTCGCGACGACTATGCCTGCTACTGACAAGACAGTTCGAAATCTGAAGACGATGCACGTCGTCTTTCTACTCTCTGTGCTCGCGTTCCTCGCGTCGACGGTCACGATGCTGTTGCGCGATCACGATGACGAGTGGCGGAAATATCAGATTGACTTTTTCACGGCAGAGTCGCTCCTGCTTCGTTCAGAGGAATCGAAGGCTTTGGATCAGGCGGTCGGCATTGACGATTCAGCCGAAGCGACCGCAGCTTATCAGAAAGAAATTCAGCGCCTGAAAAGTTCCCGGGACAGCATTGAAGCTGAGCTTGAGACCGGGAGTGCCGCCTTTCAGGAGGCGACGAAGGCAGTTGACAACCTCGCTCTTCAATTTGACTTGAAAGGTCGCGATGTTCGCGTTGAGCGGGCGAAGCGTGATGTCGCTCGGGCCAACTACGACCTGCAGATTCGCGATCAGACCCCAGATGCGATCGCTCAGTCCTTCTTCAGGAAATTCCAGGACGCCCAGGCAATCGTCGATTCCCTGGAGCTTCAGTGGGAAGAGATCGAGTCCGACCTCACACAGGAGCAGGCCAAACTGGCGGCGATCACTAAAGGTCGTGATGACCAGCAGGACCAACTCAAAGCGCTCACGGCTGAGGTGGATCGAATTCGGGATTCGCTGGACGTTATCGCTCCCGAAGGTGGTCTGAAGTCTGCGAAACGGCGTCTGATGGAAATGCCCATCGCCGACGGATTTAACTCGCACATGCGGCTCATTCAGGACTGGCTGCCGGACCTGGACATTAAACTGGGCATGGCGAAAACTGCCCGGTTCGATCGTTGTCGCACATGCCATCTCGGCATCGACCGTTTTGGCACTGGCGATGTGCCGGCGTTCCCGCACGGCGAAACGGATTCAGACAATCCGGCCGACTGGGTGGCGGCCAACAAATTTCCTCAGCCGTTTTCCAGCCACCCTCGCCCGGAACTTTACCTGACGGCGGCCAGTCCGCATCCACTGCCCGAATTCGGCTGTACGATCTGTCATGACGGGCAAGGTTCGGCGACCAGCTTTACGAACGCCCAGCACGGACCGAACGATCCTGTGCAGGACCACGAATGGCACGAAAAGTACTCCCACTCCTACAACCATTTCTGGGAGTACCCGATGCTTCCAGAGCGACTGCGTGATGCTGCGTGTATCAAGTGTCACCACGATGTCATCGAGCTTGGTGTGAATCCCAAATTCGGTGCCACCGCTCCCAAAGCAGTGCGCGGCTGGGAACTCATTCAGAAGTACGGCTGCTTTGGCTGTCACCCGATCAACGGATTTGACGGTCAGGATCGGATCGGTCCGGACCTCCGTCTTGAGCCGACTGAAGAAGAAGCGGACGACTACGCGTCCGATCCCAATCTGATTCCTGGTCAAATGCGAAAAGTTGGCCCGAGCCTGAAGCGAATCGCTGACAAAACGAGCGCCGAATGGATCGCGTACTGGACAGAGAAGCCGAAACGCTTCCGCCCAACAACAAAGATGCCGCAGTTCTTCGGCCTGACGAATCTCGAAGACCATCTCGGAGCACAGCTTTCACAGCTGGAAATTCGAGCTGTCGCAAAATTCCTGATCGCTCAGTCGTCACCATCAACCGACGAAACTCAGCTTCTGAGCCCTCCGGCTGGCTACAAACCGGATGCCGAACGCGGACGAAAGGCCTTTACTGAAAAGGGCTGCCTCGCCTGCCATTCTCATGACGCGGATGAATTCAAAGGGACGAGTGCGACATTCGGGCCGAACCTCACCAAGGTCGGTCAGAAACTGCGTTCCGGTGAAGCCGGCTTCAACTGGCTTTACACCTGGATCAGCGATCCGGAGCGGCATCACCCCAGAACGAAAATGCCGAATCTATTCCTCACAGAGGTTCGAAACGACAAAGACGAACTCGTCAGTGTGCCCGCGGCAGACATCGCTCAGTTCCTGATCGGCACCGGCGACTATCCGGTCGCACCATTGGAACTCGACGTCGCAAAAAAGAGTCTGCACAAGCACTTGGTCAAAACACGTCTGCTGACTGACAACGAATTCGAATCGTTCTGGACCCGTCATGAGTATCCGCACAAAGCGGCCTGGCCGGAAACACTTCTGACGGCGGCGGAAGCCGGTGACCTCGCGTGGGAAGCAATCCTCACTCGCTATCTTGAGGCGACCGAATACCGGGCTCTCGCTCAGAAACACCTGGTTGCCGACGACCTTCTGACAGCTGACGAATTCGATGAGTTCTGGAAGACTCGAAAGTATCCCGCTCGTACCGGCGACGAAGCGGTTTCGGTTGTCTGGCCGGAAAAACAGCACCTGCAGGCAGCTTCGGCCGCCAGCGACGCCGAGTGGGCAGCCGTCCTCAAGTCGTACCTCGACGCGAAAGCGACGCTTGAGTTGTCGCGTTTGTATCTGCCAGGGAAGGTCCTCACGACTGATCAGTTCGAAACCCTTTGGGGAATCAACTGGAAGGGTGAGCGAGCGGCCAGGAAGCAGCTCAAGAAACTGCAGGATCAACTTGACGCGATGTCGAGTGGCGATGGTAAAAATGAGACCGACGAGCAGAAGCTCGTTCGACGCCGTCGCGATGACGCCCAGGCGAAACTGAACGCCATCCTCAACGGCGCTCGCAAGCTGCCACTGACGCTTGAGCAGATCAAGGGCGACGAAATCGAGCTGTATTCTGAGGGTGACACCGTTCCGACTCCTGAAGACTGGGATGGAATGATGCTCGACTACCTCGGTCGGCGCAGCGTTTCCCGCTACGCCTGCTACGCCTGCCACGACATCAACGGGTTCGGTAAAGCCCGACCGATCGGGACAGCACTCCAGGACTGGGGTCGGAAAGATCCATCACGACTGGCTCCCGAGCACATTCACGAGTACCTGCATCACCACGGTCGCCGCGATGGGTCGAGCACTCAGAAGTACATCGAGGACGCGTTTGATAAAGCCAACTCTGATTCCTTCGGCTCTGAGGAAGAGCGCGATGACGCAATGCGGACGTCATTCTTCTACGACAGCCTGATCCATCATGGCCGTCCGGGCTTTTTCTTCCAGAAGCTCCGCCAGCCACGCAGCTACGACTACAAGAAGATCGATACCAAACGCTATACCGAGCGACTGGTCATGCCGATGTTTCCGCTCGAAGACGACGAAATCGAAGCGATCGCCACTCTCGTTCTTGGTCTCGTCGCCGAGCCGCCAGCCGCGAAATACATCTACAAGCCGGACCAGCGGACGAACGATCGCAATCAGGGTGAGGTTCTGCTGAAGAAGTACAACTGTGTCGGCTGTCACGTCATCGATCTTCCAGAGCTCGAGTTCGCGCCGACCGATCTCAGCTATTGGGCTCCGACGGAGCTGGCGGCAAAGCAGCATCAAATCGGCCTCGACAATCTGCTGAAATGGCGTCCCCCGGTCCAGGCTCACTTTGGTAAGTCCAAGGCAGTGGCTCAGGACGATGTGACACAGAATCTGCCGGTTGTCCGCGTCCGTGGCCTCGTCACTGGACGTCCCGACCCGGAAGACGACCTCGTCGACCAGATCTACTCGTTCAAAACGTGGGAGCCGATTCGCACAAGAGGCGTTCTCGCCGCCAAACATCGTGAGCGTTTCAGGGCGACTGAGAAAGCCATCAGGAATGCGGGAGCCGGGCTGTCTGCAGCCTCGCTCGACAGCCAGCGACCAGCTCTGCGTGCACTGGCCGCGGAAGCTCGGAATGAATGGCTCGTGAAGCCGCTCGACAAAAATGCCCGGACCATTGCCAACGCGGCCATCGCTCAGCTTAGCGTCTTCTTCGACCGTTCTTCCGAGGGTGGCGATCTGGCTGTGACGAAAGAAGGAATCACGGATATCACAGCCGTCATGAATGCAATCGGGGCAGCGGAAGGACTCTCGGCCAGTGCCAGAACCGCGATCAGTGATGCCGCTGACCTGGCCACTGGACTCGCTAACGGGCTCCTGCCTGGACCGATGGGAGACGTTCTGCTGCCTGGTCTGTTGCTGGCCCAGGGCTCTGCGCTTGTCGATCTTCATCCGGCTCGAGGTGGCGCTTTTGCCGAATGGCTGGTTCAGTACCAGTTGGACAATGGAATCGTGAAGCTCGGTGCAGTCGATGCGGCGTGGCAGAATTCGCCGCCACCTCTCTTCCGGGAAGGCAGCAAAGTTCAGACCGACTGGCTGTATCGCTTCCTGAAGAACCCGGAACAGATTCGATACACGCCTCTGCTGCGAATGCCGGGATTCAACCTGAGCGATGAGGAGGCTCGGATTCTGACCAACTACTTCGCTGCGGCTGACGGGTCTGAGTATCCCTACGAGAAACAGCCTCAGCAGTTGAGCTCTTATTTGGCTGGGAAAGAAGCGGAATTCCACGCAACACACCCGGACCGATCCGCGGACAACAGTTACCGGGATGAGTCCTGGCGAATGCTGACTTCAACGCTCTGCATTCAGTGTCACGCCGTCGGAAACGCCCGACCGGCCGGAAAAGTGGATGACCCGAACGTCACTCGCGGGCCCAGCCTGAATCGAGTTTACGAACGGCTGCGTCCGGAGTGGGTCTCCGTCTGGGTGTTCGAGCCCACCTGGATCACCAGTTACACGAGCATGCCTCCGCCATTTGCCAGAGACAAAAACTCTTACGCACCGCTGTTTGATACCGACGCAACCGATCAGACGATCGGCGTTCGCGACGCACTGATGAATTATCCGGAATTGATCGAGCGGAAATACGCGCCGCTGCCGTTGATTCTGGCCACCCCACCGCAACCCGCGGCCAACTGATCAAAGGAGATGCGAGAATGAAACTTTACGCAATTCTGCCGTTGATCTGTCTGGCTCTGATCATCGGCTGCGACCTGAGTTCGGTCGACCCCGGAGGTGGAGCAAGCTCTCCGACGGATGTGTCGCTTCGCGGCGCGCCTCCTGAGACGAATGGGGGAGACGGTGGCGGAGGCGGCCCGGTGAATGGCCATGTCGAACTTGATGTTCCTCCTGGGACGCTTCTCGGCCAGATCCAGTTTGATGGGACGTTTCAAAAGCTCCCAGCGAGAATCCCAAAGGCTCTGATCACTGCCGACCCGGCAGTCTGTGGTAAAGCAGGCGATATCCTGGACGAAAGCCTGGTTGTCGATTCTGGAACGAACGGCGTTGCGAACGTCTTTATTTATCTCGCCAAGCGACCAGACTGGCTGGATAAGAAACCTGAGTGGGATCCGCAGGACAAGCCGCTGGAGGGAATTGACCAGTTGTACTGTGTCTTCACGCCGCACGCGCTGCTCGCCCGTACGGGAAAGTTTGTCCTCAAGAATTCCGATGCGGCGACGCATAACGTCAAGAGTGGTTCCAAGCTCGTCAGCTTCAATCTGAGCATGTCGCCGGGCGCGGAAGACTCCGTCGAATTTAACCGTGCGGAAAAAGAGCCTTTCGCTTCGAGCTGTGCAATTCACGCCTGGATGGCGTTTTACACGCTCGTCATCGACCATCCGTACGCGGCAGTCACCGACGAAAAGGGAATGTTCCGGATCGAGAACCTTCCTGCAGGAACGCATGAATTTCGTGTCTGGCAGGAGCGTGGTGGGCTGATCGATCGCAAATTCACCGTCACCGTTCCCTCGGGTGCTGAGACGGAACTTCAGGTCAGGAAATATCCGGCCAGCAAATTCAATCTTTGAACAATGCTGCTCCGTTCGAGTTTTTGAGAGATAGTCCTGTGAAATCTCAACTCTGGATTCTCTGTTTGCTTTCGGTTGTCAGTCTCACCGGCTGTCAGTCCGACCGCGCGCCGAGCTTCGTCAGTAATGACGACATTGACCAGCTGATCCCGGCGGCCCGCGACGTTGCCGTCGCGGAGGTTGAAGCCAATTTTGGATCACCGTCAAACCTCGTTGTGGCTTCCTACCTGAATGTCGACTTCGGCACCTATTCCGGTACCGTCGAAAAGGTGAAACCCGACGGCTCGTATCGAGTCCGGCTGAATCCGCAGTCGCCACTGGCCAGCGAAGAACGAATGGCCGGGCTGAAAGGCGCTGCCGTCACGATTGCTGCTTCGAAATCCGCAGAGAGCACGGAGGCACCAGCGGCCAGTGAGGCGCCAGCGAAGGAGGGAGAATCTTCAGCGGACGAGAAACCGCAGGTTCTGCAGGTGGTCTCTTTCACTGTGAGTCCGACTCAGGACGAAGGCGAAGGAGTTGTCGGCGATTTGACTGTGGTGAGCACTGATGGAACCGCTGTCACGGTCAACGAAAAAGACGTTGTCACAGTTATCGGCGACACACTCCAGCATGGTCGCAATCTTTATCTGCGACACTGCATGCACTGCCACGGAGTCAGTGGCGACGGCGCTGGCCCGACGGCTCAGTACTTCACGATTAAGCCTCGCGACTATCGGCTCGGCAAATTCAAGTTCACCTCAACGAAGGGCGGTGTCCGAGCCTCCAGGGATGACCTGTACCGGATCATCAAACTTGGCATTCCCGGAACCTATATGCCATCCTTCATGCTGCTCCCGGACAGCGAATCCAGGGCCATCACGGAATACATTCGATGGCTGGCGATGCGGGGTGAGATGGAAGGGATGGTTGCGACACAATTCTCGGACTTTAGCGTCGATCGCCTGAAGGAAGAGGATGCGGGCGCGGTGGAAAAGGAATTCAACGACGACTGGGCGGCGAACGCATCCGACTATCGCACACAGATTGAGGGCGACCTGAAAACGGGCTGGACTGACTCCGAGGACGAACAGAACGTCATCTGGCCTCTCAAGAAAAAGGCGCCTGACGCTGATCCGCCAGACCTGGAATTGGTCCCGGCACCGAGAAAAGTTCCCACATCCGAATCGATCGCAAACGGTCGGCGATTGTTCATGCACAAAGACATTGCCTGTTTCTCATGTCATGGTGAGACAGCTCGCGGAAACGGAGTCTCTACGGAGACGCGAAACAAGAATCTGCTCACGAATGAAATGAACGAGAAGCCAGGTCTGTATGACGACTGGGGAAACCTCGTCAAGCCGAGGGACCTCACGTCCGGAATCTTCCGCGGCGGACGTCGCCCGATCGACCTTTACCGTCGTATCCATACCGGGATCAAAGGGACTCCCATGCAGGGGTTCGGCGGCAAGAGTCTCGACGGAGATGAAATCTGGGACATCGTAAACTACGTGTTGAGTATCCCCGTACATGGGGCCACTCCTGAGTCCAGCAAGTAACCAATCCAACAACTTTTGATAAACGACGACCTTGCTCTGAATTGAGCTCGGGAGAATTCTTGTGGGTAATAAATTCTGGCCAATCTTCTTCATCTTCTGGCCCGTAGTGGCGATCATCACATGCGTGATCGCTCCTGCTTACGGCTGGTGGTTTCCGACCCCACCGTTGTCGAAACTCGGCGTTCAGATTGACAATCTGTTTTACCTGATCCTTGTGATTGTCACGGTCACGTTTGTCGGTACGCACATCGCGCTCGGTTACGTCCTGTGGCGCGGCGTGGACAATCGAGAAAAGAAGGCGTGGTTTTCACACGGAAGCCACAACCTGGAAGTGCTCTGGTCAATTGCACCGGCAGGAGTTCTGCTGTTTATCAGCCTTTATCAGCTTGACGTCTGGCGGCAATTCCGAGTGACAAGCAGTTTCCCTGCTGACACCCAGCTACTTGCTGAAGTGACTGCCAGGCAGTTTGAATGGCGGATTCGTTATCCGAAACCGGGTCGAGAATTCAAAAACTCGATGGAAGTGAAACAGTGGCTGGCCGGACCCCAGGATGGTGATCTCTACACGGTCAATGACCTTCGAATCCCTGTCGACAAGAACGTTTTGATTTATCTGCGATCAATGGACGTGCAGCATTCCTTCTTCGTTCCAGCGCTCCGTATCAAACAGGATGCGGTCCCAGGAACCGTTATTCCAATCTGGTTTGGTGCGACCCAAAGAGGCGATTTCGATCTGACCTGCACAGAGTTGTGTGGTTGGGGACACTACAAAATGCGAGGCCGCGTGTTTGCACAGACTGAAGTTGAGCACGGGCAGTATCTGAAAACGCTCGAGGCAGAACAGAGTTTTGATGGTGTCACAAAGCCCGGGACGAGCGGGGCCATGGTCGCGTCCTGGGGAGTATCCGACTCAGTAAAGGACGATGACTGAGCGTCCCGTAAAAGGTCCGACTCGCCGTCCGGCGTTTTCATAGAGTGAGGTTTTCCGTGAGTACTCTCGATCCAACCGTGGGCCTTGGTCACGCCGATGCGCACGACCATGAGCACCATGACATTGGCTTCGTGAAGAAGTACGTATTCTCGACCGATCACAAAATGATCGGGATGCAGTTCCTCTTCACGACGCTGTTCATGCTCCTGGTTGGCGGTTCACTGGCTCTCGGTGTCCGCTTTCAACTTGCCTGGCCCTGGCGGGCGATGCCGGTTGTCAGTCAGATCTCCCAGGTCCTTGGCGGGCCGGACTTTGTCGCTGAAGGTGGGCAGATTTCGCCTGAGTTCTACACGATGCTGTTCACCATGCATGCATCCGTGATGATCTTCCTTGTGATCATCCCGATTCTCGCAGGAGCTTTCGGCAACTTTCTGATTCCGCTCATGGTCGGTGCAGACGACATGGCGTTTCCGGTGCTGAACATGCTCAGCTACTGGTTCATGTGGCCTGCCATTTTTTGCTTTTTCATGGTCTTTGCCCATAACGGCCTGAATGGTGCTACGGGGAATGGCTGGACAATCTATCCCGTCCTGTCGGCAATCCAGGAATCAGCACCGGGATCCGGAGCACCACAGACGTGGTGGTTGATTGGCCTCACCTTTGTAGGCGTTTCTTCGATGATGGGCTCGGTCAACTATATGACCACCATCATTAATATGCGTGCCCCTGGCATGACGCTCTTCCGTATGCCCCTGACGATCTGGGCGATGTTTATTACCGCAATTCTGCAGGCGTTTGCCTTGCCAGTCCTTACGGCAGCCGGCTTCATGCTTGTCGCCGAGCGAGTGCTTGGATTCAACTTTTTCGTCCCGGGCGGACTGCTTGTTAATGGCTCGGAAGCCACAGTGGGTGGCGGCCAGCCTTTGTTGTGGCAGCACCTGTTCTGGTTCTATTCTCACCCAGCCGTGTACATCATGCTTCTCCCCGCGATGGGCATGGTGTCAGACATGTTGGCGGCAATGGTCCGGAAGCCGATCTTTGGATACAAGCCGATGGTGTACTCCATGGCTGCCATTGCGGGGCTGGGATTCATCGTTTGGGGCCATCACATGTTTACGAGTGGGATGAACCCGGCGCTCGGGATGACATTCATGATCTCGACAATGATGATTGCCCTGCCGTCAGCGGTGAAGGTTTTCAACTGGATCGGAACGATCTGGGGCGGCAAAGTTCAGTTCAACACCGTCACTCTTCACTGCGTTGCCTTTGTCTCGATGTTCATCGTTGGTGGTCTCAGTGGAATCTTTATGGCCGCTGTGCCTGTCGATATCTACTTCCATGACACTTACTTCATTGTGGCACATTTCCACTACGTCCTTTTTGGTGCGACATTGTTTGGTTGCTTCGGTGCCATCCAGTTCTGGTTCCCGAAGATGTTTGGACGGTCGATGAACGAAACAGCCGGCAAGACTCATTTCATTCTCACCTTTATCGGATTTAATGGGACATTCTTTCCGATGCATCTCCTTGGGATTGCGGGATTCCCTAGACGTTATGCTGACCCGTATATTCATCCCTACATGGAGCATCTGATGCCGATGAACCAGTTTATAACCATTTGCGCATTCGTTATGGGGCTGGCTCAGTTCATCCTGATCGGTAATTTCCTCATCAGCATTTACTGCGGTCCGAAAGTTGGTCGGAATCCGTGGCTGGCAAACGGTCTTGAGTGGTTCGCACCGTCGCCACCTGGTCATGGGAACTTCGATGTCCTGCCTGTCGTGTATCGCGGCCCTTATGAGTATTCGTCGCCAGACGTCGACGATCGTGATTATCTGATGCAGACTGACAACATTCGTCGTCCCGAGAGGGATACTGGCCCTGCCAGGGAACCGGCGGACGTCGATGGTCAGAACAATTCGTAGGCGGGCTGCATCGTGGACGACGAAAGGATGAATTCTGTCTGGCTGCAGAGGCTTGCAGTTGCGACGGCGGCACTGTCGCTTCTTCCCATTGGAATGGGAGCTTTGGTGACAACCCTGGGTGCCGGAATGGCGTTTCCGGATTGGCCCACATCCGATGGTCAGGGAATGATGAGTTACCCATGGCATTTGTCCATGGGAGATAAGTTTGTTGAGCATGGCCATCGTTTAGCGGGCATGCTGATTGGTTTATTTTCTCTGGCACTCTGCGCGACATCGTGGTGTCTACCGACAACGAAGAGTGTTCGGCTCGGCTGCTCTGTGGTGTTGCTGGCTGTTGTCGCTCAGGGAGCACTGGGAGGTCTTCGGGTTCTGATGAATCAAACGACCCTCGCGTTTGGGCACAGTGTATTTGGATGCGTCGTCTTTGCAGGATTGTGGCTTGTCGTTTTGATGCAGTGCCAGGCCTGGAAAGACCTGGAAGGTGCCGAGTCAGCTTCCGCGTCGCTGGGAAGGCTGGCTTATCTCTTTCCTGTGATTGCCGTGTCCCAGTATTCCATCGGTGGGGTCGTTCGGCACTTCGGAAAGGCGATTGACATACATTTGATCGGTGCGTGTGCCGTAGTGGTCGTTACCGCGACGGTGGCTGTCGTATCGGGACGTTCCAGTTCTCGTTTCGTGCGTCGGCTGAGTTACGTTGTCGTGGCCGCCATGGTCTTTCAGATCTTCATTGGAATCGCGACATGGCTGACAAAATACGGCTTACCGGAACTGGGACTAGTGGCAGTTCAACACTCAATGTGGCAGGTCATAGCGAGAACCCTTCATACGGTCGTTGGCATGGTTTTTGTCGCATCGACAGTTAACTGGTCGCTTGCCGTGCTCAAGACCGCCAGAGCGAAAGGCGTTTCGAAGGCAACGGTCGCAGTAATATGACTCGGCGAGAACACGAATCGCGGAACCGCAAATGAGTTCAGTAAGCATTAATCAGCGTCAGACGCAATTCACGACGATCGTTCGCGAACGCGCCGTTGATTATCTGGCGCTTGCCAAGCCACGAATCGCCGTAATGGCAATGGCTGCTGTTGCTGTTGGGTACCTGATTGGAAGTCGCACCGAGTTTGAAGTTCTGCGACTGCTAAGTGCGTGTGCCGGTATTTTTTGTGTTGCTGTTTCGTGCTCACTGCTCAATCAGTGGTTTGAGCAGGACACTGACCAGAAGATGGTCCGGACGGCTGACCGACCGCTTGCGGCGGGACGAGTGTCGTCTGGCGGGATCCTGCTCGTCGGGCTCGTGCTTGCCTCGACCGGAGTCACCTGGCTGTGGCTGACAACTAATATTTTGACGAGTGTCCTTTCGGCTGCCACGATCGCAGTTTATGTGTGCGTGTACACACCAATGAAACGCGTATCGAGTGTTTGTACGACGGTAGGTGCTATCCCGGGAGCGATACCACCGGTTCTTGGGTGGGTTGCAGCGGGCGGCCAGCTGGATGAGGGGGCCATGGCACTCTTCCTCCTTTTGTTCGCCTGGCAGTTTCCACATTTCCTCGCAATCGCGACGATCCATCACGAAGACTACGAGCGAGCGGGGCTGAAAATGCTTCCTCGCGTCGCGGGCAAGAGCGTTGCAGGTTACCTGAGTGTCGCTTACGCCTGCGTGTTAATCCCGATCAGTTTGATGCTTTGGGAACAGGGGGTCGTCGGCATTCCGTATCTCGTTGTTTCGATAATCGGCGGAGTCTGCTACTTAGCGTTTTCCGTCCGGTTTCTTCTGGAGCAATCCATTGGCAGAGCCCGAACGGTGCTGCTCTGCTCGATCGTGTATTTGCCGGCAGTGCTGCTGACGATGACCTTTGATTATTTTCGGTTGTTGTCGTGATCGCCGAATGACCTTAAGAATCCTCACATTCTAACTCAGTGAACGTGGCCGTTGGCCTTACGGGAATTATTCAAATGTCGCACTCCAGCGGACATCCTGCAAAGCCACCCCTCAAGATGGGGTTGGCGATACCGAATTCAAAACTCTGCATGTGGCTGTTCCTCGGAACAGAAATCATGTTCTTTACTGCGTTCATCGGAACTTATCTGGTTCTACGTTTGGGATCTCCGGATTGGCCCAGCGATGTCGCTGACACTCACATCAACGTACGTCTGGGTGGCCTTAATACGTTTGTGCTGATCTTTTCCAGTTACATGGTCGTCGTCGCCCACGAAGCCATGACACTGAAAGACTTTGGCAAGGCAAAGAAGTCGCTTTGGATCACATTCGTCTGTGGCATTGTTTTCATGGGAGTTAAGGGAGTCGAATACTACGGGAAGATTTCCCATGACATTGTTCCAGGGCACATCGCAGAGACGGAAGACCAGGCCCTGCGAAAGCTCGTCAATGAGTTCCGTGAATCGCGTGACGAAATGGGACGGGCACTGTTTGTCCCTGGCGAAGATGGCGAGGTGCCAGACCTCTCGAAGATCAGTGTCGCCTTGCGAGGAGAACTGAGTGGCGCGACAGACGAATCTCGAAAGGCGGACCTGCAGGCATTTGTCAAACTCGAGGACCGGTTGCAGAATTCTTTTCTGATCGTGGAAACGGATCCGGAAGGCCACCAGATACTTTCTTCAGATCAGGCCCGCATTGAGGCGGCGAGAGTCGCGTTCTCGAAGCTGGAAAAGGCCGCAACTGCGGCGAAGGAATTGCATGCTGCAGCCATAGCGAAGGCTGCTGACGAGAATCGTGAGGCTCCTGCCGATCCAGGAATCGTGGACCCTGTTCCACCGACGATCATTGGACTCTCGGCCGCGGTTCGTCGTGAACTACTCCCGCTCTTTGAGGCATCGCATGAGTCCGTGGATCGCGAGGCCGGACATCATCTGAATCTTCATATTACAGGCCTGCTTGACGAAATGAGATCAGAGGAGAATGCCAGGATTGCGGCATTCTTCTCAGTACACGACCCACATCCGATCAAATATGGAAACGTGTTTGCGTCGACCTATTTTATCATGACAGGATTTCACGCGATTCACGTGATCGTGGGATTGATCCTGTTTGCGATCGTGCTGAAGCAGGGGCCGGCACTCGATGAGAAATGGACTGACTTCGTTGAGAACAGTGGGCTTTACTGGCACTTCGTTGACCTCGTGTGGATCTTCCTGTTCCCCCTGATCTACATCATCAAATTCTGATTAAAAGTTCCGCGCCAAACAGGACAGCTTGAGTCCTGAGGAGAAGAGTTGACATGGCTGACAGCCACGATGACGGTCATCATTCGCACCCACCGTACCTGATTATCTTCTGGGTGCTTTGCATTTTTACCGGGCTCTCCTGGGCTGCGGATGAACTTCAGGAGTTCATTCCTAATATGGGAGTGCTCGCTGTCATTGTGCTCGCAATCGCGAGTGCCAAAGCACTCTGTGTGATGCTGTATTTCATGCATTTGAAGTTTGAGCGGAATTGGAAGTACGTCCTGCTGGCCCCGACCTTTATTCTTGCCTGCGGGTTGCCTCTGGCTCTGCTTCCGGATGTCGGCGTCCATTACT
This sequence comes from Planctomycetota bacterium, assembly GCA_027623235.1. Lineage (GTDB taxonomy): Bacteria > Planctomycetota > Planctomycetia > Planctomycetales > Planctomycetaceae > JAQBVJ01. The sequence goes on along the minus strand of JAQBVJ010000026.1, from coordinate 45,513 downwards.
ACGACATCGATGTGCCGCAGAATTCGATTGCAGACCGGGTCGCGGAAATGCCGGAAGACGGTGACGCAGAGTCACACGCACCTGGGCACTGACTCGACTGAACGTAACGAGGCGAATGGAGAGCCTGGCTTCGACAGAAGCCGGGCTTTTTTCTTGCCGCGCGTCAGGCCGTTGGAATTACAGAGTCCTCAATCGTTACCAGTCGTTTGTTTCGAACGCGATGTCCTGTCATGAGCGAAATGTCGTGTGTTCTTGTTGATCAGCTTGAGCACTCTTACGGGGACCGGGTTGCGCTTTGTGGTGTCAGTTTCAAAATTCAGCGTGGGTCCATTTTCGGATTTGTCGGTCCAAACGGCGGTGGCAAGACGACTCTTTTTAATGTCCTGTGCACCTTGCTTCCGGTTCAGTCCGGAACGGTCGAGTCGTTGGGCTTTCGACTTGATCGAGAATGTACTGAGTATCGTCGAAACATTGGCGTGACGTTTCAGGCTCCAAGCCTCGATCGAAGATTGACCGTCAGGGAAAACCTGATTCACCAGGGGCACCTCTACGGGTTGCGAGGCAAGTCTCTGGACCGTCAGGCAACGCAGCTTCTGGAAAGATTCGGCGTTGCAGATCGATCGGCGAACATCGTTGAGACTCTGTCGGGTGGACTGAAGCGTCGTGTTGAACTTGCGAAATGTCTTCTGCATCGGCCCCGGCTGTTGTTGCTCGATGAACCGTCGACCGGGCTGGATCCGGGAGCTCGTCGAGAGCTGTGGCAGTGCCTTGAAGAGCTGCGTGCACGGGACTCAGTCACTGTGGTTGTCACGACGCATTTGATGGAGGAGGCCGAGCGGTGCGATGAACTCATCCTGCTGGATCAGGGTTCAATCGCGGCAGAGGGGACTCCCTCCGTACTTCGTGAAGGGATTAGCGGAGAGAGTGTCACAGTTGTCAGCGAACGGCCTGAGGAACTTCGTGCTCAACTTGTCAGCGAACTGGGTCTTGAGTTTTCTCGATCCGGGGAGACGCTGACGATGCGGTCGTCTGACGGGCACAAGGTTCTGCGAGACATCGTGGAGCGATTCAGCGCTGAAATTCGTTCGATTTCTGTCGACAAGCCAACTCTGGAAGACGTCTTCATGGAGAAGACGGGCCGGAGAATGTCGGACGAAGTCACTGTCGATTGAAGTGGAGTATGCGAGATTCTTTCAGAAGGAAAACGACGTGAGTTCTCCGACTTCGAGGCCTGACGATTCTGTGACGGTCGTCGTTCCACGTCCGTGGCTCGGCGTGTGGACATTGTGTCGTCGCGAAATCACTCGCTTCCTGCGGCAGCGATCGCGTTTTATCGGAGCTCTGGCTCAACCTCTGCTGTTCTGGGTGCTGTTTGGAGCAGGTCTGCATGGGTCCTTTCAGGCCCCCGAATGGGCTCCGTCAGGCATGAGTTATCAGGAGTACTTTTTTCCGGGAATTGCGATTCTCATTCTGATGTTCACGGCGATTTTCTCGTCGATTTCGGTTATCGAGGACCGTCATGAAGGCTTCCTTCAAGGAGTTCTTGTGTCGCCCGTGTCGAAGTCGGCACTCGTGATGGGAAAGCTCGCGGGCGGGACAGCTCTTGCGGTCGGTCAGGCGATTCTGTTTCTGGGAGTCGGGTTCGGGTTATCCAGATTCGGACTCGCGCCCGGAATGAACCTCGATATCAGTTTTCTGAACGGGATTGGCCTGTTTCTGTTTCTTTGCCTTGTGGCGTTCAGCTTGTCGGCGATGGGATTTGTGATTGCCTGGCGACTTGATTCCGTGCAGGGATTTCACGCGATCATGAGCGTCGTGCTGATGCCGATGTGGCTGGTTTCCGGTGCGTTTTTTCCTGGCGGAGGATCGACTGTTCTGGACTGGGTCATTCGCCTGAACCCTTTGACTTATGGCGTGGCGGGAGTCCGCCGGCTGCTTTATTCGGACTCGTTTGGCATGATGGACGGCGAAGTGGCCGGACTTCCTGGCATGTCCGTATGCGTTGGCGTTTCCGTTCTGTTTGGTGCGGTTTGTTTTGCGGGAGCTGTTCACCAGGCACGGCAGGTTTCTCGGGCCAAAGGTTCGAGCAGTCGCCAGTCGACGCCAGATTCTAAATCTGCGGAGCGATCAAGATGAGCGATGAAGGGCAAAAACCCGGTAGCAGCGGCGTTCTGTTCGCCGTCGGATCGGCCTTATGGATAGCGGTCATCGCAGCCCTGTATTTCACATGGTCCAGCGAGTCGAACCCTGGCGCTGGTCAGTCGGTTGGCGAGCCGATTCCCGTTGAAGAGCTGACGTCGACCGACCCCGATTCTGAACCGGGAGACGAGAACGACACGGGCAAACCCTCAACGATGGAGATCGAGCTGACGTGGCCGGAGTCCGGGGTTGCGGAATTCGCTTTTACGGACCAGACCGGGCAAACGATCTCGAATAATGATCTGCGGGGCCAGCCCTGGGTGGCTTCATTTGTGTTTACCAAGTGTGCCGGACCGTGTCCGCGAGTGACGGAGTCGGTTCAGGATCTCTTCAAGAGATACCGTGAGAACGACGTTCATTTTGTAACATTCACGGTCGACCCGGCTCGCGACACGCCCAGGGTGCTCGCCGACTACGCGTCGTTTTACGAGGCCGACCCTGAAAAGTGGTTTTTCCTGACGGGAGAGCGGGACAAACTTTACCGGCTGATTAATGTCAGTTTTCTGATGCCGGTTCTGGAAGCGGAAAATCCGAAACCCGGTGCCGAAATCATCCATACAACAAATATCTGCCTCGTTGATCCAACAGGGCGTGTGGTTGGGAAATACAATTCCTTAGACGCCGTGGCGATGGTCAAACTCCGGCGGGATCTCGATCAGATGCTGAAATCACTGCCTTTGCGGGAAGAGCCCTCTACAAAAGCGGGTGGCTCATGATGGCGGTCCTGCTTGCGGCTGAGCTGCCCGACTGGGCGGCGCGGTTACCGTCGATCAACGCGTCCTTGAACGCGCTGGCCACTGTGCTGCTCGTTGTCGGTTTCGTTCTTGTGAAGCGGGATCGCAAGACAGCTCACAGAAACGTGATGCTCGCTGCGTTCGGCACGTCGGTTGTTTTTCTGGGCTGCTACCTCGTGTACCACTTCGCGCTGCACCACTTCACGGGAACGCACGGCAAGTCGTTTCCTGGCACGGGTGCGGCCCGGGGAGTTTATTTCGCGATCCTGATTTCTCACGTGATTCTCGCCGCCATCGTCCCGATCCTGGCAATTGTCACGATCATTCGAGGACTTCAGGCAGACTGGGAGCGACATCGCCGGATTGCGAAGATCACTTTTCCGATCTGGCTTTATGTGTCGATCACAGGTGTCGTGATTTATCTGATGCTTTACCATTGGCCTGTCGTCCAGGCTCCTTCCTGAGAAGTGCGTCCATGAAGAGCAAACTATTCCGAATCATCGCGACCTCAGCGATGGCAGCGTTCCTCGTCGCAGGCAGTCTTGCCGAGACTGCTGACGCATGCCCCATGTGCAAAGCGGCGGTCGACGGAGACAACGCCCAGGCGAAAGCCTACATGTACAGCATCCTGTTCATGCTGGCCGTCCCGGGAATGATCGTGGGCGGCCTGACAGCAGGCCTGATCCGCCTCGGCCGGAGGGAAGCGATAGCGACAAAGGAGTTCGAACTTGCGGAAGAGTTCGCCTCAGAACAGTCGCGAGGACAACTGACGTCGCAAGCGAAAGAGCTGGTCGAGGTCTGAGCCATCGAGCCAGCCAGAGAATCAAACCCCGTTGAGTCGTCGCTCGGCGGGGTTTTTCGTTCCCGGCGAGGACTTGCCAGGGTGGCTTCAATCTGCTGCTCTTTGACGTGACAGCTGGTGATTGCCAGCCAGGATTCAAGTCGGACACAACCGGAGAGAACTGATGCTGAAGGGAAACGCACTTGTCGGGCAGTCAGGCGGACCGACGTCGGTCATCAATTCTTCGCTGGCCGGAGTGATCGACGCTGCTCGAAAATCCAAGCGGATTGATCGGCTGTTCGGGATGCGGTTTGCCATAGAAGGCGTCCTTGGCGGGCACCTCCTGGATCTCAGCCGCTATGATCGGGCGACGCTGAAAAAGCTCCAGCAGACGCCTGGCAGCGGACTTGGATCAAGCCGGCTGAAGCTGCGGGACGAGCATTTCCCGGCCGTGTTGAAGACGTTGAAGAAGTTCAACATACGCTACTTCATCATGATCGGCGGAAACGACACGATGGACACGATTCATCGCGTCGTCGAGTACGCTCGGGACACCGGCTACGAAATGATCGGTGTTGGCGTCTCCAAAACGGTCGATAATGATCTGTTCGGGACCGACCACACTCCCGGATATCCCAGCGCCGCACGGTACGTTGCAATGAGCGTGCAGCAGGGCGGCCTCCTGTCGCGAGACATGCAGCGAGTCGATCAGTACGTCATTTTTCAGACGGTCGGTCGGAGTGCCGGCTGGCTTCCCGCGGCAGCAGCATGCGCAAAGAAGAATGCCGCCGACCCGCCTCACGTCATTCTGATGCCGGAAGTCCCGTTCGATCGCTCGGCGTTCCTGGGTGCCGTTGAGAAGGCGCATCGCCGATTCGGCTTCGCATCGATCGTCTGCGGCGAGGGCATCACGAATGCCGACGGCAGTCCGGTCAGCGCTTCCGGGACGAAGGACAAATTCGGGAACGTGGAATTTGGAGCGATGGGCGGAACGAGTGCGGCGATGATGCTTCACAAAATGATCGGCGATGAATTCGGATGGCGCGGTGAGTTTCAGGTGACCGAGTCGCTTCAAATGTGCGCCGCCGATCGCGCGGTCAAGCTCGACATTGATGAGGCGTTTGGATGCGGCCGAGAGGCTGTTCGACTGGCTGAAGCCGGAACCAGTGGAGTCATGGTGACGATCGAGCGAACGTCGAAACCCGGTGAGTCCTACGCGAGCGGATTTGGCACGATTGAACTAAGCAAAGTGGCCAACGAGGAGCGGCCGATGCCTGGAAAGTTTATCACGAAAGATGGCCTGTTCGTGACGAAGGCATTTCTGGAATACGCGAACCCGCTGGTCGGCGAGCTGCCGGAATACTTCAGCCTCGACACTCATAAGGCGAAGCCGTAACAGCGACCTGCGGATGTCTTACGTTTTCGAAGTCGCCAGAACTGACTCCGCGTACTGCAGCCGGCCGGTTTTTCATTCGTAGTATCGTCTGCGGGAGGAGCACGGCTACACGGGCGGCGTGACGATTGTGAAAGAGGCGGTCCGTGAATGGAAAGAGGCCTTCGGTTCCGTAGAGCGGTTTCGCTTGTCTTACCGCCACAACCGGACACCAGTTCGCACCGAATTGAATTCTATGATCCGAAGTATCGACAAACGGACACCGCAGGAAAACAGGACTTGTTCGCCTCCCTTTGGTTGCGTCGGGTCAGAACAGCTTCAACTGCACTGGGTCCGGGTCGGGACGCTGGAACTGGCTGCAATCAAGTGGCGGCAACTTTTGATCGAGTCCGTACTTTCGAACGAAAACCTGGAACATGTTCTTGATCTGCTCAGCAAATTCACCACTTCCGCGCATTCGTTCGCCGAATTTTGAACTACTCAGATTTCCGTCACGGGTGTTACGGATTCGCCCTTCAACCCTGGCCCGTTTGTCTGGCTGAGTCCGTTCGAGCCACTCCATGAAGACTGGTTCCACGGTCAGCGGCAGACGGAGCATGATATAGCTCGCCCTCTCAGCACCGGCGGCTTTCGCCTCAGCCAGAATGGCTGGCATCTCTGAATCGTTCAGCCCGGGGATGATTGGAGCCACCATCACTCCCGCCGGGACGTTCGCCTCCGCCAGCATCTTGACGGCACGCAACCTGGCGGCAGGAATGCTGGTGCGGGGTTCCATGACTCTCGCCAGTTCCGGGTCGAGCGTGGTGACGGACAGGAACACGTGGACAAGGTTGAGTTCTGCAAGTGGCTTGAGCAGATCGAGGTCACGAATCACGAGAGCATTCTTCGTGACAATGCTGACTGGCTGCCTGCACTCCAGAGCGATTTCGAGACACTGCCGCGTCAAACGAAATTCACGCTCAGCAGGCTGATAGCAATCTGTGACCCCGGAAAATGCGATCCTCTCCGGCTGCCAGGATTTTCGACTCAGAAACTCTCGAAACAGTTTCGGTGCGTCCCGTTTGACAACGATCCTGGTCTCGAAGTCGAGACCGGCGTTGTAGCCGAGATATTCATGTGTGTTTCTGGCGTAACAATAGGAGCAACCATGGGCACAGCCACGGTATGGATTGAGGCTGTAGCGGAACGGAATATCGGGGGAGTTGTTCTCGGACACGACCGATTTCGAGTTGTCGAAGATGTATTCGATTCGGCGGGTTTCCAGTTGTCGAAGGTACTCGTCGCCCCACTCGACATGTTCAAGGTCGATCTCGCGGTGGACCGCTTCAAACCGGTTTGGCGGGTTCAGTTGTGATCCGTGTCTCATTGACGGAGTCCTCATTCGATTCAGCATCCTGACCTGAACTGTATCATCAACCGCTCGGCTACGGGCAGCTTGCACCACCCCATCACGTCCCGCGTCGAGCGGAAATGATGATCACCGTCGGTCCAGAACTCAGTCTCAGTCCGACTCAACAGAACGATGGCCCGGCCATTGTCCGCATTCTCAACGACCCTGATGTCGCTGCCGGGCTGACAGACTTACCAGGCTCGTTCACGGAAGCCGACTGGCCAGGGAAACCGAATTTTGCTCAGCAGTCAGAAGCTCACGCAGGCCGCCCCACTCATTTCGCCATCCGACCTGGGAAAAGTATCACGCCCCGTAGCCCCTTGTTCGATGGTGCCACGCTTTAACCGGGCTTCCGCGCGACCTTGTTTTCAAGGCTTTTCAATTCGACCTGACCTGGCTCACGCTGGCGCCATGCTTCGCTTTCGCTGAATCGTGGGCTTTTCTGCGGGTCAATTATGTCGGGGTTCTGACCCTGAGTGCGGGACCACCTCAGGCCTTCTTTCCCTTCCTGGGGTACGGTCTCAGACCGAGAAGCATCTCAGCTCTCTCGGTGAGCGGTCTGGCAGCGAGTTCTCGATCGGTGTGCTCGGCGAGATTGCTGGCGACGAGATCGTAGACGGCCTGCCGGTCTTGACTGGTGTCGACTTCAACACACTTCTGTTTGCTTTTGAAAAGCTCAACCGTGGGCAGCGTCTCTGCTTTAAAAGTGTCGAATCTCAGCTTCATGCTCTCAGCATTATCGTCACTTCTGCCGGTGTATTTAGCTCGCCCGAGGATCCGCTTTTCAAGAACATCGTAAGGGCACTCAAAGTACAACATCCTGGGGAGTTCAGCTTCCTGGTCGAAGATTTCGTACCATCCTTCCAGATTCGACAGCGAGCGGGGAAATCCATCCAGAAGGAAGTTGTTCTTCCCTGTCATTCTGGTAATCGTCTCCATCGCGTTCTTGAGTAGAGTCACAAGGATTCTGTTGGGAACCAGCTTTCCAGCAGTCATGAACTCATCGATGGTCGCGGCAGTCGGACCTCCCGCTTCAAGCTCGGTGCGGAGAAGGTCACCAGTCGATAAGTGAGTCCAGCCGAGTTGAGATTCTGCGAGCTCACACATGGTCCCTTTTCCGGCACCCGGGCCTCCCAGAACGAAGACGACGTTGGGCTTTGGGCAGGGCAGTCTCGGGTCAAAGTGGTGGACCACGACCTTTGGGGCGGGAGGCACTCCCTTTTTGTAGACATGCCATTCTCGATCACTCGGCGGCATCTCATCTTCGCATGTGGCATCGTATGCGAGATGACCATCGAGACGGCAGATCCTCCAGGACTTGTAGCTGTTGGAGTAAGAGAGAGCAGGGCGTCTTGCGCACTTACCGTCGGCCCGGTCCCACGCCATCCTGCCGTTCCAGTAGCCCTGACTTGAGACCGTTCCCGATTCCGATTCGGCAGAAGGTGCCGTTGAAGGGACGAAGAGACCATCCACTTCGGGAAGGCCAGAACCAGACACTTCAACAAAGAAGGTATTCGGTGTGAGCTCGTTCGTTTCGATCATATTATCGGTTACTCATGAGTGACGAATGTGAAGTCAGCGTCGCGTTTTGCATTCTGTTGCGTTATTCATTCTCCGTCCTTGATCCGGTTGACAACCGCCCTTGTCACGAGCAAAACGTCCCGCAGATCATCGGCACTGAGTTTGTCGTCGTTCATCCACATCCTGTCGCTACGCGCGTGTTCTGCGACCTGCGGAGGCGAAGCACACTGACCTGATTCTTACGGCAACGAACGATCGTGTAACGCTCTCCTCCGAGGTCCATCTCGAAGAACCTTACCTTGTCAGCGAAACGAATGATGCCCCCGATGCCTTCCCATTCATCGATCCCGTCTTCGAACCTTCCCTGGCGACTCATCGCGAACAGGTGGCAGCTGATTCCGACCCAGAGAGTCGAAACTGCTGTCGCAGGAAGCTAACGTAAGCAGCCCCCACATCAACATGAAAAGACATTATGAGCCGAATTGAGAATCTGCAGCGAGTCCTCGATCTGGGAATCGTCTCGATCATCCGCGCCGAATCGGGCGAGCAGCTTGTCGACGTCGCACAGGCGCTTTACGAAGGCGGAATCGACGTCATCGAGGTGACGTTTACTGTGCCTGGCGTTCTGCAGATTATCTCAGACGTCAAGAAAGCCCTGGGTGACAAGATCGTTCTCGGAGCCGGAACGGTGCTCGACACAGAGAGCGCACGAGCGGCGATCCTGGCCGGTGCAGAATTCGTCGTGACGCCGACGGTCAACACCGACGTCATCCAGCTTTGCAACCGCTATGACAAGATGATCATGCCGGGCGGATTCACTCCGACGGAGATCCTCACCGCCTGGGAAGCCGGAGCCGACATCGTCAAGGTGTTCCCGGCCGACGTTGGCGGACCGAATTATCTGAAGGCGATTCACGGCCCGCTGCCACAGATTCGGCTGCTCCCCACCGGTGGAGTCGACCTGGAAACTCTGCCGGCCTTCGTCAAAGCGGGAGCCTGTGCGGTCGGTCTCGGCTCAGCTCTGGTCGAGAAACAGGCGGTCGCCGCCGGCGACCTGAACCGAATCCGCAGCCTCGCCGAGCAATACGTCGCGAAAATGAAAGAGGCACGCGGGCAGTAGCCGTGCAGTTTGAGTTCGGTCCTGCTCGAACTCTGGATGTCCGTATTGACCGCTCGACCGGTTTGCTCGTGTAATTCCCGCAGAATCTGTGCGGACCCCGCCGATGCGGGGAGCGTCTGCGCCTCAACCCTTCGTCTGAAAAGGAATTCAGACCGATGAGCGATCACTCCACGCCGGCTTCAGGAACGCTTGCCTGGCACGATCTGACCGTCGACGACGCGGACGGACTGCGGGACTTTTACGCCGCCGTCGTCGGCTGGGAACCCTCGCCGGTCCAGGTCGGCGATTACTCAGATTTTGGAATGGCCGCATCAGACGGGACGGGCGTTGCCGGCATCTGCCACGCGCAACGCGAAAACAAGGGCATTCCGCCGCAATGGTTGATCTATATCGTCGTCGAGAATCTGGATGCGAGTCTGGCCGAATGTTCCCGGCGAGGCGGCAGTCTGCTCCACGGGCCGCGTGACATGCACGGGTCTCAGTTCGCTGTCATTCGAGATCCCGCCGGAGCCGTCGCCGGTCTTTATGAGACGGCACCGGCTGCCCGGTAGCGTTCCTGCCACCTCAAGACACCCTGACTGCGAAATCACTCTCACTGCGAAACCACTTTGAACACGTTTGACCGCTACATCCTGCGTCGGTTCTGGCACGTCTTCGCGATCGGCTTTGTCGCGACGTTCGGCCTGTTCGTCGTGTTTGACGCGTTCACGAATGCCGACGAGTTTCAATCCGGCTCGTCCGGCACGGCTCAGATGATCGGCAAAATGAGTCTCTACTATTTCTTCCAGGCGTTCCCGTTTTTTGATCTGATCGGTCCGATCCTCGTCGTGCTCTCGACGATGGCAGTCTTCGCGCTGCTGCAGCGGCAAAGCGAAATCTATCCCATCCTCTCGGCAGGAGTTCCCACCTGGCGGCTGGCCGTGCCGATTGTCGTAGGCGCTCTGGCCATCGTGCTCGGGCTGACGATCAATCAGGAAGTTGTCATCCCGCGCGTCGCCGACCAGTTGCACGCTCCGCGCGGAAGCGATTCCGCAACGACGCACGTTGTTCAAACCGCGCGCGACCATTCCAGAAACATCGAGATCACCGGCCGATCTTTAAACCTGACTGAGCGGCGCATCGACCACGCCGAGTTCCTGCTGCCGGTTCCAGACGTCGTTCTCGAGCCGACGACGATCCGCGCGAAGAAAGCTGTGCAGTACGCCTCGGACGGAACCCGCCCGGCCGGCTGGCTGCTGACAGGAGTCTCGCAGAACTTTCGCGAGCTCAAACTGACTGACGAAGGCCGCTCCGTTGCCTACCCGTTTCCGACCGCAGACGACCTCTACATCGTGTCCGACGTGACGATCGACCAGCTTTACAACCGCTCGACAAGTTTCAAATACCTCTCGACGGTCGAGCTCGTTCAGCGCATCCGCAACCCCGCGTTCGGAATTGTTTCGATCCGGAATCAGACGCTGCATCTGCACGAACGGCTGACGCGGCCACTGCTGATTCTGTTTTCCGTGCTGATCGCGATCCCGATGACGATGCGCCGCGAGAGTCGCAGCCTGCTGGGCAACATGGCGACCTGCACGGCAATCCTGGGATTCCTGTTTCTGGCGACGCAGGTCTGCATGCACCTGGGCCGGCTCAACATCGTCGACCTGGACATGGCCGCCTGGGCGCCTGTGGTTCTCTGCGGAGCAACGACCAGCTGGCTGGCAAGTTCCGTTCAGACCTGAGTCAGACGATCAATCGTCAGCCGTCTCGCCATGAATCGTCACGACGAGCTGCCGCGATCCCGCGCGGTTGCGGTGCTCACACAGGTAAAGTCCCTGCCAGGTTCCCAGGCAAAGTTGCCCGTCGCGAATCGGCACGCTGATCGACGTCCCAATCATCGCGTGCTTGACGTGAGCCGGCATGTCGTCCGGGCCCTCCATCGTATGCCGATACGGAAAATCCTCACGGGCGATTTCGTTGAACGCCAGTTCGAGGTCTCGCGGCACGTCGGGGTCAGCGTTTTCGTTGATCGAAATTGAGGCCGAGGTGTGCAGAATAAAAACGTGCATGAGGCCGACGGAAACCTCGCGCAGTTCGGGGACCTGCGAGAGGACCTCATCCGTCACCAGATGAAACCCCCGCCGCATCGCCGGAAGCTGGACCTCTTTCTGAAACCACATTGGCTGTTCCTGAAGTTACCAACGAATTTGAAGTTGCCAGCGAATGACGCGGATCAGACGAATTTCTGCGCTCGGGAAGAGAGTTCGATCGACCTCAATTCACGACCGAATTCATTCGTATGATTCGTCCAATTCGTTGGCCGCACTTTCCTACTTCAGCGACTGCAGATAGGCGATCAGATCGGCAAGCTGTTCGGGTGTCAGGTTCGCGGCGACTCCCTTCGGCATCATTGACTCCTCTTTCTTCTGTCGCAGTTCGATGTCCGCCTTCTTCAACTTGAGCGAGACACCGGTGGTCTGGCGGACCGTCACTTCGTCGGCGCTCTCTCCGCTGACGAAGCCGGTGTAGACCTTCCCGTCCTCCATCAGGAACAGGTACGTGTCAAATCCCTGGGCGATCTTCGCGTCGGGTTTGAGAATGGACTCGACAAGTTCTGCCAGTTTGTACCGCTTGCCGATGTCGACCAGGTGAGGACCTTTGGGAGTCTGACCGTTGGCGGTCGTGTGGCAGGCGATGCAGGCCTGACTTTTGAAGAGCGGCTCGCCGCGTTTCGCGTCGCCTTCCGCGTTGAGGACGCGGTACTCGGCGATCTCCGGCTTGAGGTTGGCGATCAGATTCGGGTTGTCCGGATCGACTTTGGCAATCGCGATCGGCATGTCTGGTTCGGTGTTTGTGGCAACGGCCGTTTTGGGAAGCCCCTCGATCTCGACCTTGTGCCGGGCAAGCTGAACGGCCGCCTGCTCCAGTGTTTTCTGATCTGAGTTCTTCAGGAACGTCGTCAACGCGGCGGCGATTCGCGTGGACTCGTCCCACGTTTTGCGGTCGTAGTACGGGCCGTCGCGGTCTGGTCGCGTTCCCCACCAGCCACCTTTGTAGTCGCCTTCGCGGAAGTAAAGTCGGATGAGTGTCGTGAGGATCTCCTGGCGAGTTTCGAAGCTCCGAACGCTGCTGAGTTTTGTGATCAGCCCTGAAACGGCTTCTTTATTGTGCATGGACTTGAGAGCCCACAGAGCCCCCGCAGCGTGCGGGCCTTCCAGTGCCTTCAAGCAGGCATCCACCGAGTTGCAGTTCTGCAGCGCCCGCACAGCCAGGTGCGGGATGACTCGACCGGGATCGGGCTGTTTGTAAAGCGGCTCGGCCGTCGGCTGCGGCAGATTGCTCGCTCGCTGCGTGAGCGGCAGGATGGCCTCGCCCGCTTCGGCTCGACCAAGTCGCCCGAGCGAGATCAGTGCCTGGGCGCGGACCCGCGGGTTTTCGACTTTGAGCGCCGCGAGGAATGGCTCGAGCGGAAGTTTGTCGAGGCCGGCTTTGCGATCGGTGAGCGCCCGCAAAGCGAACTCGCGGATCGAGTCGCTGGCCAGCAGTGTGAGCAGCGGCTCGTTTGATTCCGGGCCGAGCAACTGCTTCAGCGTGTAAAGCGCGGCGACTCGACCGTAAAGCGGAGCACTTTCCGATCCCGCAAACGAGGTCAGGACATTGATGCGGTCCTGGCTGGGACCTCGCCGCAGAATCTCAAGCTGACCGTGCTGACGGTAGACCGCGCTCGGCGACATCAGGCAGTCGAACAGGAGGGTCTCGCTGGCGTCGTTCAGATTCGGAAACGGCTTCGGAGTGAAATCGATCGGCGTGATCTGAGCAACAAAGCCGACGTTCGGGCCGTCGTAGGCGAACTTGCCGTTCTTCCAGCTGGAAACGTACATCCGGCCGCTGCCGTCTACGTCGATGTCGGTCGGCCGCGGAATCTTGATGAAGACTTCCTGGTGAGCGTCAAAGGTCGCTCCGTTGACCGGCAGGTTGTGTCGGTAAACATTGCTCGTGCCCCAGTCGCAGGTGTAGACCGCATTGGCAAACGGTTCCGGCCATCGCAGGTCGTGCAGGAACATGGCTCCGCAGCCCGAGCCCCCGCCGTAATCGGCCAGCGGCGGCATGCTCTCTTCCGTGAAGTTCAGGAAAAGCGACGGGTAACCGTACTCGCCCGACTGAAGAATATGGCTGAGCCGGATGTCCCAGCCGCCGCCGTCGTTTGTGTTGTCCCTGGTGAAGATGTTCATGTAAGGGTCGATGCAGACGTCGAGGATGTTTCGCTGACCCCAGTTGTGACTCTCCATCTCCGTTCCGTCCGGTCGAACGCGAACGATGCCTCCGCCTCGCCGGGCGAGCGTCGTACCGTCGGCTCCCTTTGCCTCGGTGAAACCGAAATCGCCAACGGCGATGTAAAGCCAGCCGTCGATGCCCATGCGGATGCCGTTGGTCGTGTGGTCGGCTCCGCGATTGTTGAGCTCGTCAGTCGTGATTCCTGTGATGAGTGTGTCGTGCCGGTCGGCCGTGCCGTCTCGATCATCGTCGTGGTAGACGCTGAGGAACGGCGGGTGCAGCACCCACAGTGAGCCGTTGTCGTAGAAGAGGCCGCGCGGGTGATCCATCTTTGCGAACGTGTTGATCCTGTCGGCCTGGCCGTCGCCGTCCGTATCGATGCAGCGGATGACCCTGCCTCGACCGGGTTCCTTGCCGAGCGACCCCTGCTCGTCGACTCCGACAAAGAGTTCTCCCGTTGCCGCCGCCGCCAGACAGACCGGGTAGTTCACGTCCGGCGGAGTTCCAAACAGCGTCACGTTGAACCCGTCCGGAGCCTGGACATCCGCGATGCCCGCGGCCGGTCCTTCAGCGATCGGCGTGAGATTCTTCGGGAGTTCCGGCGGCTCTTTCGAGGCATACGCTTCGAGTTCCCACATCGAGCCCCACATTCCTTTGTCGGCTCCCAGGAACGTCACCTTCAAGTAACGGGTTTTCGGAGCCTCAACGGCGTGAGTCCGCACGGCGCCGTTTTCCTTGTTCTTCGACTGGTCGACAATCTGCGTCCACTTCTCGTTGTCGGCCGAGGCCTCGACGAGGTAGCGGTACGAAATGCCGTCGTACTTCTCCCAGTGCAGCCGGATCGACTGAAGGTCCTGGGGTTCGGCCAGGTCGACCGTCACCCACTCGTTGACCTGTGCCCCATTCGCGCACCACCGCGTGCCCAGGTTGCCATCGGTCAGGTGTTTTCGATCGTTGTCTTTTTGAACCGACTTTGAAGTGACCGTTTTCCCGATCGCCAGGTTCCCGTCGGTGCAGCACTTGCCCGAGGGAGTCGGCTGTGATCCGCCTCCACCTTTGGGCGAGACGTCGATTGAAACCAGGTTGCGGATTTCCTCGTCGACTTTCTCTGTGCTCGGCGTGAATTCCTTTTCTGCGTCCTTGTCGCAGGCCCACAGGAGACCTCGCGTCAGCATGTCCAGGTACTTCGGCTCGGACATTGTCTCGTTGTAGTGACCGATCGTTGTCGCGAAGACTTTGCCCTTGCCGTACTGGTTGGTCCAGACGCAGATTTGAGGTTTGTCGTCGCCCTGCCGATTCGCCTGACCAAGCGCCGTTGCGGTATCGAACAGCTTGATCGAGTGGTACAGCTCGCCCTTCGGAGCGACGAACGTCTTGCCGAAGCCCTTCATGATCGGGTGATCGACCTTCAGATTCTCGACCGTGTACGAGTAATGCGGGCCGTGGCCTGGCGACTGCATCCCGACGAACTCAAACCACTGGTCGTCGCCGGTCCGGTAACAGTGCATGGCACAGTGAATCAGAATCGCCGGCAGCCCCTCGCGATGCGGCCTCACGATGTTCTCGACGAAAGTCTTGTCGTTGACGCCGGCAAAGCACTCGTTATGAACGACAATGTCGAAGCCTTCGTACCACTTCGGGTCGTCATAAAGCGGAATCTTCGTATCCGTCGTCGATCCGCCCTGATGAGCCACCGTCCAGACGACGTTGGCTCGTGCCGAAATGCCTCGCGAGAGAATCAGCTTCTGCCGCTCGTAGTCATGACAGCAGCCGCCTGTGACCAGCAGAGCCTTGATCGGCTTCCCGTCTTTGGCCTTCTTGTCCAGAACTTTCGCGTCCGGCGTGTCTTGGGCGGAAACGGGAAAGGCCAGTCCGGCCAGCAGGCAGAGAGTCAGCACAGAACGAACCATGAGCGGAAAACTTTCTCTAAAGAACATCGGCAGGCGTTGGCCGGAAGCGGTTTCAAATCGGTCCGCCGATTATGGCGGCACGGCGACGCGGTATCCAATGAGCCGCCTGAGACCGCAGGTCAGGCTCCGCCTGACGAAGTTCCAGAAGCGAAGTTGCCCGCAGACTCCCGCACATGACGCGACCGATTTCGTCAGGCGGAGCCTGATCTGCGCGGGGAAAACCCGCTCGTTGACGGGCTATCTCCCCGGACTTAAAGTGGTTTCTTCCAAAGAATTCCCCGTCTTTTGCGGTTTCGCCGCGATTCGGCTTTCGCCACTCGAACGACAAATCACGATGCTTGCCAAGCGAATTATTCCCTGCCTCGATGTCCATGCCGGACGTGTCGTCAAAGGCGTCAACTTTCTGAATCTGCAGGACGCTGGCGATCCCGTGCAGATTGCGTCGCGGTACGAAGCCGAGGGAGCCGACGAACTGGTTTTCCTCGACATCACCGCCAGCCACGAGGAGCGCGACATCATCCTGGATGTCGTGAGGCGGACGTCGGAAGTCTGCTTCATGCCGCTGACCGTGGGTGGCGGGATCCGGACGCTCGACGATATCCGGACGCTGATCAGTTCGGGCTGCGACAAGGTTTCGATCAACTCGGCAGCCGTGAAGGACCCGGACTTTGTGCGTGAGGCGGCACTGAGATTCGGCAGCCAGTGCATTGTTGTGAATCTCGACCCGAAGCGGATCAAACGGGACGACGGCTCTGAGTTCTGGGACGTCCACATCAACGGCGGCCGGATTCCAACCGGCCTGGAGTGCGTCGAGTGGGCCAGGAAGGTCGAGGCACTCGGGGCCGGAGAGCTCGTTCTAACCTGCATGGACGCGGACGGGACCAAAGACGGATACGATATCGAGATCACGCGGGCCGTGTCCGAGGCCGTCGATATCCCGGTTGTCGCCAGCGGTGGAGCGGGCTCGCCAGAGCATCTCCGAGAAGCGGTCGTCGAGGGCAAAGCGAGCGCGGCTCTGGCGGCGAGCATTTTTCATTACGGCGAATACACGATCGAAGAAACGAAGCGATACATGGCCGAGCACGGCGTGACCGTCCGGCTTTGAACGATTCCAGTAAGGACTCATCCCATGAAGATTCACGAGTGGACCACGTCAACGTTTGATTCCAGCAAAGAACTCGAGATCGATAAGATCTATCGGGCGGCGATTGACCACAACTGCTCCGACATCCACCTGCAGGTGGGACGTCCACCGATCTTTCGCATGCGTGGCGAGTTGACACCTCTGAAAATGGCACCGATCACCGAAGAAGGGATGGTCAAGCTGACGTTTCCGATGATGGATCAGCGAAACGTTGACATCTTCCATGCGGAAGGCGGCGCCGACTTTGCGAAAGTGGTTGAGCACAAAGGAGAGCCGTGGCGATTCCGTGTGAATCTCTTCACGCAGCTCGGCAAGGTCGGCATGGTCGCGCGAAAAATTGAGCGGAACATCCCGCCGTTCGGGAAGCTGCAACTGCCGCCGATCATGGAAGAGCTCTGCAAGTACGACCAGGGCATGGTGCTGCTCGCCGGAGTCACTGGCTCGGGCAAGTCGACGACGATTGCGTCGATGCTCGACTGGATCAATCACAACATGAACAAGCACATTCTCACCATCGAGGATCCGATTGAATTTATTTACACGCCGGACCAGTGCCTTATCAATCAGCGCGAACTGGGTCAGGACGTTGTCGACTTTCACGTCGCCATGAAACATGCCGTGCGTGAAGACCCCGACATCATGCTGGTCGGCGAAATGCGTGACAAAGACACGTTCGAAACGGCCATCCACGCGGCGGAAACCGGCCACCTGGTGTTCGGAACGATTCACGCATCGAGTGCTCCCGGCACGATCCCGCGTATCATCGACCTGTTCCCGGCCGACCATCACGCGGCAATCCGGGCGGCCATCGCGATGAACATGAACGCGATCGTCGGACAGAAACTGCTCAAGACAATTACCGACGTCGCGCCTCGCGTGCCGATTATCGAGATCCTGAAATTCAACACGATGGTCCAGAAGCTGGTCAGAGAGGACCAGGACAACAAGCTGTACGCGGCGATTCGGATCGGTGCGGAAGATGGGATGCAGTTGTTTAACGACAGCCTCTACTTCTTCCTTCAGAAGGAATACATCAGTCGCGCAGCCGCGTTCGAGGTTTCGCCGAATGTCGAAGAACTGAAGATGCGTCTGAAGGGAATCGAGGTCAAGGCGGCGGCGATCCTGTAGACGCGATTTCGAGCCGCTCTGATCCGGACCGGTCAATGCACGTTGGAGCGAAGCTGTCGCTGGCAGCTTCGCTTTTTCATTCTGCCACCGTACTGACCAATGAGGAATTCATGAGCTTTATTCCACGACTCATGGGGATCATGCCGTTTGGAATCGGCCTCACCGTCCTCTTTTTTATCTGGTTCGGGGATGCGGGACCGCTGGGTGGCGCTCCGCTCTTTTTCAAAGTCTTCGCGTCGTTCATCGCGATGGGCTTTGTGCTGACCGGGCTGACATTCTTCGGCGGGCCGAGCCTGTTGAAAGGCCAGCATCAAAAGATGCTGGACCGGGTCCGCGAGCTTTCCAAAGCGGCCGGGCATGACCTCGCCGATTCCGGCTCGCCACCCGCAGAAAAATCAAAAGTCAATTACAGTTGCCCGAACTGCGGTTCCGACCTCGGCGAGCAGGCCGACGTCTCGCCGAGCGGCGATGCGAAGTGCGAGTACTGCAAGCGCTGGTTCAACATCCACCGTGAGGGATAGCAACGCAAATCGGAGCCCGGCTTATCCTCAACGGCACGGCCGTGACAGAGCCCGCGGGCGAGGAAGCAGGAAGGCGTGTTTGGCATGGATGCCAAACCTCTGCAGCCATGCTGTGTTGGGCGACCGGCGCTACTGAGATGCGAACTGGCCCAATACATGACAGGCGTCCTGCAGGGCGAGGAGGCCACGATCCTTGTCTCCGGCGGTGTAGTGCTGAAGTGATGCAGCAACCCTTTGGCGGCACGACAACAGGTGAGACGTTTCGCCGAGTGAAGACTCAACAGAACCAAGGTGTTCGTTGATTTCCGCGAACGCGAGGTCAAGTGACATTTAATCTACTGGGGGCAGAAACTCACGTAGCGGAAATTTGTCGGGAGCGTACGCCATTGTGTACGCGACGATTTCTCGGAGGGGCGTAAGTGAACTGTGCAGTGACAACGTGGGGTTCCGGTAGTTGTGGGGTTCCGGTAGTTCGCCCAACAGAAGGTTTTTACGACACCGCCCTGGACGAAGCGAAGATTTCTGAACTACCGGAACTTGTACCAAGGCCAGCCCGCGTGGCCAAACGGGGAAGGTGTGCCGAAGGCTCTTGCGTAAAAACCATGTCAGGTGCCACTTGCCCCGTCTTGCCGGTCGGTTTCACGCTGCTGTTCGTCGTAGAGTTCAGACTGAGATTGGTACTTGGATTTGCCGAACATTTTGTGGCAGCTAACAGGGTTTCATGCGACAGAAGTGTCGCCAGGTACGGACGGAACTGACCCGCAGCTTCCGGCGTTCCGGGGTTCGTATCAAGTCACGCGGAACGGATTCTTTCCTGAGTTTCGCCGCCTGCTTTTGTCTGCGGCCGGGGAGCGTGGGCGGGGTTCGGTGGTGCTCGTGGGGCGGGACGCTGGGCGGTGTTCGCCGGGTCCGGTATTGTGGCCGCTTCTTTGCTGAGGTTGCATCGTCCTCTCATCGTTCACGGGAGACTTCCCATGACGCGTCTGATTCCCGCTTTGTTGATTGTTCTTTCCGCTTCGGTGGTCTCGGCCGAGTCGTGGCCGGGGTGGCGTGGTCCGACCTCAAACGGGATCGCTCCTCCGGGCAAATACCCGACGACGTGGAGTCAGAGGGAGAGCATGCTGTGGAAAGTCGCTCTTCCCGGCCGAGGAGCCTCAACCCCCGTCGTGTGGGACGACCAGATTTTCGTGACCTACGGCCAGGACGGAAAAAACATTCTGGCGTGCCACCTGCAGGGAGATGGCGTCCGGTTCTGGGCGACCGAAATCGGTGTCGAACGCGCCGGCAAACATCGCAAGGCGAGCGGGTCGAATTCGTCGTGCGTGACCGATGGCAAGCTGGTTTATGCGTATTTTAAAAGCGGCGACCTGGCCGCCGTCGACTATGAAGGCAAAATCGTCTGGCAGAAGAATCTGCAGAAGCTGTTTGGCGAGGACACGCTGTGGTGGGACCTGGGCACCTCGCCCGTGCTGACACAGGACAACGTCGTGGTGGCCTGCATGCAGACCGGCCCGTCCTGGCTCGCTGCGTTGAATAAAGGGACGGGTGAGATCCGCTGGAAAGTGGACCGCGATCTGGGAGCTCCGGAAGAAGCCGCTCAAAGTTACTCCACACCGATCGTGCTGAAGCGGGACGGACAGGAAACGATCTACACGCTCGGCGCCGACCACGTGACAGCTCACGCCGCGGCCGATGGAAAAGAGATCTGGCGAGTCGGCGGGCTCAACCCGACCGGTCACAAGTATTTTCGGTCGATCGCCTCACCGGTGATCGAGGGAGACATCCTGGTCGCTCCGTACGCTCGTGGAGACACCGTGACCGGCATCCGGCTGGGAGGACAAGGCGACGTCACGAAGACTCACGTGCTGTGGACCGAGAAAGATGTCGGCACCGACGTCCCGACTCCAACGGTCAAAGACGGCAGAGTCTACGTCTGTCGCGACCGCGGCCTGGTGACGTGCCTCGACCTGAAGACGGGAAAGAAACTGGCGGAAGTGACGCTTGAGAAATCTCGATCGGGGTTCAGCTCCTCGCCAATCCTCGCCGACAACCTGCTTTACGTGACGCGCGAAGATGGCAAGACATTTGTGCTGGACACGGCTGACGCATTAAAGACCGTCGGGGCCAGCGAGCTCAACGAAAACACCGTCGCGACGCCGGCCTTCGTGAACGGCGACATTCTGCTGCGAACCTTCGACCATCTATACTGCATCGGCGGCTGAAATCGACTTCTTCGATTCCTGACCGACCCCGCGACCACTGGAGACCTGAAGTGCGAACTGCCTACCTGGACTGCTCGACCGGCATTGCCGGCGACATGACTCTTGCCGCGCTGATTGACGCCGGCGTCGATGTCGACGTCATTCGGGCCGGCATCGATTCTCTGGGCATCGACGGCGTCACGCTGCGTGTCGAAAAAGTGATGAAGGGCGGCTTCCATGCGACGTACGTCAAGGTCGAGCATCCCGAACAGCACGCTCACCGCCACCTGGCCGATATCGAAAAGATTCTCAGCCGTTCAGAAGTAATCACGGATTCGCAGAAGGAAATCGCCCGGGAAATCTTTCGAGCCGTCGCGGGCGCCGAAGCGAAAGTCCACGGCTCAACAATCGACAAAGTCCATTTTCACGAAGTGGGAGCAATCGACTCGATCGTCGACATCGTGGGAGCGGCGATCGGTTTTGATCTGCTCGGCGTTGATGAGATCGTGTCGAGTCCGATTCCGACCGGGCATGGCAAAGTGAAGATCGACCACGGCGTCTGCCCGATCCCGACTCCCGGCACGGCGGAGCTGCTGATTGGCGTCCCGCTGGTCGACGTGCCGATCGAAGCGGAACTGACGACGCCGACTGGAGCCGCGATCATCAAGTCACTGGTCGATCGATTCTCGCCCTCGGTACCGGCGATGACGCTCGACGCGGTCGGCTACGGAGCCGGCACGAAGGACTTCAAACTGCGGGCAAACGTGCTGCGAATCTTCGTCGGAGAAACTCAGTCGCGACCGGACTTCGATCAGGTCTTTCTGCTGGAAACGAACCTCGACGATGTTTCCGGCGAGATCATCGGCTACACGAAACAGCTGTTGCTGGAAGCGGGTGCCCTCGACGTTTACACCATCGCGGCGCAGATGAAGAAGGATCGGCCGGGAGTCATTCTCAGCGTGATCTGCCAGCCGGAACTCGTCGACAAGCTGGAAGCCATCCTGTTCGAAGAAACCGGCACGTTCGGCATTCGTCGCCGGCTGATCGAACGATCGAAGCGGCTTCGTCAGTCGCTCACACTGGAATCCGAATGGGGTGAGGTGGAAGGTAAGCTCGGCTGGCGCGACGGTGAGCCGGCAGTGTTTACTCCCGAATTCGAATCGTGCGCGAAGGTCGCCAAGGAACAGGGCATTCCGCTGCGAGAGGTCTACCGGGCCGTCGAGTCCTGGTACCAGGAAGCTGAGTTCGACGAAGACGACGAAGGCCACTCGCACGATCATGACCATTCCCACGACGGCGGTCATGATCACGACCATGACCACGATCAGGGCCACAACCATGATCATGACCACAGTCACGATCACGATCACAGCCATGATCACGACCATGATCACGGGCTCGATCATGATCACGGCTGATCGCCGCGCGAGCCTGACGTGATCCGAGTTGTCCTGCTGATTCCGACGCTTGACCGATCCGGAGCCGAGAAGCAGCTCACGCTTCTCGCGAAAGGACTGCCGCGCGACGAGTTTGACGTCGAGGTGGTCTGCCTCACACGGGGCGGGCCGTTTCAGACGGAGCTCGAAGCCGCCGGAATCCCGGTGACGATTGTCGGCAAGCGATTTCGTTTTGATCCGTTTGCGATTTTCAGACTCCGCCGGCTCATTGCGGAAAAACGTCCGGATATCCTGCACACCTGGCTGTTCGCGGCGAACTCGGCCGGCCGCCTCGCCGTGAAGAAGACGGGCGGTCCGAAAGTCCTCGTGTCTGAGCGGTGTGTCGATTCCTGGAAATCCGGCTGGCAGTTTTGGCTCGACCGGAAGCTGATCTCTCGGACGACGCATCTGATTGGTAACTCGCAGGCTGTCGCCGATTTTTACCGCACTGTCGGAGTCCCTGCGGAAAAACTCTCGGTGATTCGCAATGGCATCGAAATTCCCGAGCCTCTCCCCGTCGAAGACGTCTCAAAACTGCGTGAGGAACTGGGCATCCCGGTTACCAGCAAAGTGTTCGGCTTCGTCGGCCGACTGGCTCCGCAGAAGAGACTGAAGGACCTGCTGTGGGCGTTCGAACTGGTCGTGAGTCACGGTCTCGACGTTCAATTTGTGATCGTTGGCGACGGGCCGGAGCGGGAGCGGCTGGAGACTTTTGCAAAGCAGATTCGGGTCGACGACCGAGTCCATTTTATCGGCCACCGCGAGGACGCTGCCTCACTGCTTCCGATGTTCGACGTTTTCTGGATGGCGAGCGAATTCGAAGGCCAGTCGAACAGCCTGATGGAGGCGATGGCCGCTGCGAGACCGGTCATCGTCAGCAACATCGCTCCGAATCGAGAACTCGTTTCCAGCGAAGAAACAGGCCTTGTCGTGCCCGTCACTGATCGAGTGGCCTTCGCTCAGGCAGCGCTGCGGCTTCTGCGCGATCCGGATCTGGCAACCGGTCTCGCCGAATCGGCCCGTGCCCGAATGACTGGAGAGTTTGCCGTGACCGGAATGGTCGCGGCTTATTCCGAGCTCTATCGCAGAATCTTCGCAGCTTCCTGATTGACTGGCTGATCGACACGAAATCGCCAGCTCGCAGATCAAGGAATCCCTCAGAGCTGTCGCTGTCCAAACTGGCGTGAAAACCGAATCGATCCTGTTACAGTAGAATGCTCTGTTTGCTTTGCAGTCAACGTTTCATTAAGTCCTGATCGATCCGTCGCAGTGCGGCGTCACGGGAGTTGTTCATGCCGGTTAAAGTGAAGTGCGGCGAATGCGGAAAAGGCTTCTCAGTTCCCGATGAAGCACGCGGCAAATCGATCAAGTGCAAAGGCTGTGGCGGCCGTGTGCTGGTTCCGAAAGGCGGAAATGGACCGCGACGCAAGAAAGCCGCCCGGCCTGGAAAGTCGGTCGATGACGACGGCTTCTTTGCAAGCCTGGACCTGGACCGTGCTGCAGACCAGAACGTTCAGGTTTGCCCCAAATGTGCAACGGAAGTCGACGAGGACGACATCGAGTGCCCCGAGTGTGGCGTCAATCTGGAGACCGGTGTCGTCAGCGAAAAGCAGAAACGCAAGCGCCGTTCCAAAGGGCCAGACCCGGACGAATTCTTCAAAGTGGTCTGGAATAACTCCTGGGAGTTCCTCAAGAAAAACCGATCACTGGCCATTCGGATTTCCGTGGCCTGGTCGATCTTTGCAGCTCTTGTCGGTGCGTCGGTCTTTCTGCTGCTGCATTACAACGAGTACGTGCCAACAGAAAAAGACGAGCAGCGACCGTACCCGCTGATTGCATTCTGGGCCCTGATAACCTTCGTCACAGTCTGCTCGACAATGGGGGTTTACTGGCAGGCATTTATTGAGACGATCAAGGCCACCATGGACGGCGAGGATGAACTCAAACGATTCAACTTCGACTTCTTTACTGATGTGGCGCTGGGACTGAAGTTGTACGTCTGGCCGGTTGTCCTGATGAGTCCTCTCGCGATTCCGGTCGCAATTACGGCTGCGGCACTCTGGTTTACGGAAACTTACGACGGCGACGACGCAAGGAATGTCTGGTTAATCGTCGGAGCCTGCCTCTACGTACCAGCCTTATTATTTTTCCCGCTGGCGATGTCTCATCTGACGGCGAAATACACCTACAAGGCCTACACCCTGGTTCACATGGCGAAAATCTTCGCGGCCAATGCGAAAGCCACGATGATGTGGTGGCTGGTGGCGTTCTGCGTCATGCTGCCGGCCGCCGGCGCGACCGTCGGATGCGCTTTCGGTGGCCAGTGGATCTACGACAACTTTATCAACGCCACTCTGACCGTCATGGGTTACATGGTCGATACCGAAGAGAAAGGGTTTCTCTTCAAGCTGCTGCTGCCGTTTGTTTCGATGCCGATCATGTTTGCCGGAGCGTTTCTGTTTTCGCTGCTGCACTCGTTTTCAGGAGTTTTCCTGATGCGGGCCATGGGCCTCTATACGCATTACAACAAGAAGTCGCTCGACATGGGCGACAAACGGCAGGGCGATCAACCGGCTGACTTCTGGGTCAGATATCTGCAGCTGATTGTCGACTGCTTCGTCGTGATCGTCATGATTGCGATTGTTGAGGGGATCGTCATTGGGCTGGCCATGTTCTGGACTTACCTGATGACTGATGACAGCGCGACCCCGGTCTTCGAACAGCTGGGCAGCAATACCTGGCGGGCGATGGGCCTGTTCGGATTCCTCGTCCCGTTCGGCTATTTCGTGATCGCCGAGAGCGGACCAGGCAAGGGCACTCTGGGGATGCACGGAGTCGGAATCTACGTGATCGATCAATTCGGAAAATCACCAATTGAAAAAGGCCCGGCGATCACTCGATTCTTCATCCGGCTTTTCACGCTGGGGCTGTCCGGACTGGCCATGCTCGCCGACAAGCATAAACGGGCTTTGCACGACCAGTCCTCACAGACTCACGTCGTGTGGAAGCGAGAGGTCCATTAGCAGGAACCCGGAATTGATTCGCGGTTCAATAGACCATCGAAAACTGCAGGCCCGTTGTTCCGCCGATTGGTTCAAACCACGGCAGAATCTGGACGCGGGAATCTCCCGTGAGATGATGTTGCGCGACGGATTTACCAATCACAAATCCCAGAACTGATCCGAACACGATATCGGACAGGTCATGGTCGCGCTGGTCGATGCGGCTCCAGGCGATGAGACCGGCGAATGTGTAAGCGGGAATGCCCACACGGTGCCCGTAGTACTCATCAAGCACGCTGGCGATCGTGAAACTGCTCGCCGTGTGGTAAGACGGAAATCCAAGTTGTCCCCCATTAAAGTCGTCGCTGGGGCGGCCCGTATTGGCGGCCACTTTGAGAACAAGCGTGCTGAACCCACTGATGGTCAACGCGCTGAGCGTTGTCGTGCTCACATCGTGCAGCTCTTCATTCTGGGTATGAACGCTCCAGAAATAAGTTCCAAGCAGCGCCGGAACCTGCACGTTGAGATAGCCAAATTCTCCGAGGACTTTTGACGTGTTCCCCCAGCGGTTTTCGTGCCCTGCCGTATATGCTCGGACCCGGGAGTCGGCGTGATCGCGGAGTGCCAGCGCACCGCCACCGGCCAGAGCGAGAATCAGAACATTGTTCGGGTGAAAAACTCCGTAAGTATCGTCCCGAAGCCGAGCCCACGAATGAGCCAGGTCAGAGCTCAGCGAGAGTTCGGTGGCCCACGAAGGAGACGGCGGGATATGCTCGACCGTTGACCTGTCAAACGGGCTGCTTTCTTCGAACACCGGTTCATGGCGGTGCCCGGGTCCGAATTCGTAGCGAGGAGTGTCCTGGCCCGTGTCGAACGGAGTGCCTGGTCCGCTGGCTGTCACAACTCCGAATTCCTGAGTCGGTGAGGTTTCCAGCTTGCCGCCCGCCCGGTAGATGACATTGTCCTGCGGCGGAGCGTGCAGGCTGTAAAGCAGATGACTCTGCGGAATGTCCGCCTCCGCATTCATCTGACCGGGGTTCATTCGGCCTGCGTCGTAATGAGGCGACGGCGAGGCGAGGAAATTCGGCACCGGCCGCCGGTACGCTGTCGGGGCCGTCGAGTAGATTCGTCGTGCAGGTGCCTGCGCCGAGCACAATGAACTCGCCGCGAACGAACAGGCCAGAGCGGCGATCACAACGAAGGTCGATCGAACGAACCGTGATCGGGCCATCTGCTCGTGATTTGTCGATGCTGGGTCGTCGTACGGCATGGCAACTTCAGAGACCGTTCCAGGTGAGAGCCGTTCCGGGGAATCGTCGAGCCGACTCCGATCGCGGATCTCGACACTCGCTCTGATTTCTTCGGCAGCGGGGCCGCGAAGGATCCATGCCGATGCGGTCAACTGTGCCGATTTTAACGGCGATCTGAATCCGAGCCGTCGGGGATTTCAGGACCGGCAGAGTCGCCCGACTCGGCAAAGGCTACCCAGTTTGCCAGGTCGGCTCCAAAAACCGGGGATGAAGGCTGGCTCGCAGACTCGTCCTCCCGCCGAATTTGCCCTCTGCTACAGTCCCGCTCGATTTCGAGTTGCCGCGGGCCGAGCCCGTGTCGAAGTCGAGTCTTCATGGAAGAAGCACCCGCTGCACCGTGGTTTTCGGCGGACATCGCTCGTCACACTACGGACCATTTCACAGGTTGAGTTATGTGGAATTCTTCGCGAAGGATCGCCCTGACGGGAACGGCCGTTGCTCTTGCCGGAGGCGGGCTGATCGGCCTGGCGTGGATGGCCAACTGGCTGCCGGTCGAATTCGGAGACGCTCCCACCGGCGAGGTCGTGTTGGATGTAAACATCGACGACATCGAATGGAACTCGTTCCAGCCTGGGCAGCCTGACCCGAATGCTGAACCGGAAGAGTCGCCGTGGGAAAACCAGATGCCGCCGGACGATATTTTTGCTGGTCAAAGCGAACCGGGCCAAGCGGCGACTTCCAGCGGCTCGCGCGAGTTCGTCAACCGGGCTGGCTGGACGACCGAATCGAACGGAGCTCCCGGAGCAGCATCGAGATCCTCTGGCGAGACAGGCGCCCTGACATCTGCGACGTCGATTCCCGAAGAATTTCCGAGTGTCGAGCGTCATCGCCGCGGTGCAGCGCCGAGCAGTTCGGTCGGCCGTGACGGACGACTGAACCTCGATACGCAACCTCACCAGGTGATCCAGCAGTCGTCCTTTGAGACAGAGAGCTCCGGCCCGCCGTTCGGTTCCGCCGAAACACAAAGAGAACCGGGGCGGTCTCCCTCGTTCAGTTCGTCGGAGCCGGGCACGCTCCGACAGGCTCGCCAGTTTCCGGACGGAGTCGCATTACTCGATCGTGACCGAACTCCCGTGTTCGACGATCCGAACAGCGACACCGGCGAGGGGCCGGCGGAGGGAACTCCGACGGCACAACCGGCTGCGAATGTGACTGAGCCTGCCGCAACAGTGACTCAACCGGAAGCCACAACACCGGAATTCGGCACGGAACTCGATCTGCGCGAGATCGACGCCTGGATCAAAGAAGGCAACTACGTTCCCGCTCACCGCGATCTCTCAAAGATCTACTGGAACAACCCTGAGTCGCGGCGCTACATCCAGGAGCGGCTCGACAAGAACGCACGACTAATCTACTTCTCTCCCCAGCCGCATTTCCTGGAACCTTACGTCATCAAGTCAGGCGACTATCTTCAGCGGGTTGCTCCGAAGTACCAGATCACCTGGCAGTACCTCGCCACCGTCAACGGGATCAATCCACGTCTTGTCCGGGAAGGGCAGAAACTGAAAGTGATCAAAGGACCGTTTTCCGTCTTCGTCGACCTGAGCGACTTTGAGCTGACGGTTCACTGCCACGGCTTCTACGTGAAGCGATACGGCATCGGCATCGGCAAAGACGGCGCCTCTCCGGTCGGCCGGTTCACAGTGCTTAACAAGGTTGAGAAGCCTCAGTGGACCGACCCGAACGGCCGAGTTGTCGCCGGAGACGATCCGACCAATCCGCTGGGAACTCACTGGATCGACATCGGCGACGGATTCGGAATCCACGGGACGATCGACCCCATGTCAATCGGGAAAGCCGAGTCGCGCGGCTGCGTCCGGATGAAGAATTCTGACGTGAAAGAGGTTTACGACTTCCTGGTGGACGGCAGCGAAGTCGTCATCCGCCCGTAAATTCTCGCCCCGGAAAACAATCTCCGTGCCAGGCGTGAGCCTGGCAACGAGAGGAAGATTGCCCGCTGATGAATCGCCTGCTTCCCTGGCTGCTGAACCTGTTGTGGGGCGGAGTTCTGCTCGCCGTTTCGCCGGTTCTGCTTTACCGAACGCTGCGACACGGCAAGTACCGCCACTCCTGGCGGCAGCGACTGCTCGGTGAGTTGCCGCAATTACCGCAGGACTCAACGGGGCCACGATTCTGGTTTCATGCGGTCAGTGTCGGCGAGGTGCTGCTGCTGGAAACCGTTCTGGATGAGCTCGCGAAACGCGACCCGCAGGCAGAGATCGTCATCTCGGTGACGACTCACACCGGGCTCGACGTTGCCCGACGAAAATTTCCGGAACACACGATCTGCTGTTTTCCGCTCGACTTTTCGTGGGCTGTCCGCAGAGCGATCCGCCGAATTCAGCCGACACGGATCGTCCTGGTCGAACTGGAACTCTGGCCAAACTTCATTCTGGAAGCGGCTCGGGCGGGAGTTCCGCTCAGCCTGATCAACGGCCGACTGAGCGAGCGCAGCTTCCGGGGTTACTCGAAAGCCGGCTGGCTGATGCGGCGTCTGATCTCGTCATTCGACCAGCTCGCCGTTCAATCCGACGAGTACGCCCGGCGGTTTATTAAACTCGGAGCAACACCCGATCGCGTGATCGTGACCGGCTCAGTCAAGTTTGATCGAGTCGCGACGGACCGCGAGAATCCGCAAACACAAGCGCTTCGAGCGGCGTTCGGCCTGAAATCGCACGAGTCCGTTTTCGTCGCCGGCAGCACCGTCGCCCCGGAAGAAAACGTTGCCCTGGAAGCGTGGCAGGAGGTCCGCCGCCAGCATCCGAAGCTGCGGTTGATTCTCGTTCCGCGTCATAAAGAACGATTCGAAGAAGTCGCTCAGTTGGTTGAGTCCCGCAACCTGAATCTGCTTCGCCGTTCCCAATCGACCAGCGAGTCAGACTCCGCCCGTTCTCCCCTCGGAGAAGCGGGGGCCGATCAAAGCCTGTCTGTCGAGGCATTCCTCAACGACGGGCTGCCTCCCGAGTCGCCGCCGGTCATCCTGCTCGACACGCTGGGCGAGTTGTCTGCCTGCTGGGGCCTGGCCGACTTTGCCTTTGTCGGCGGCAGCCTGGCGAACCGTGGCGGACAGAACATGATCGAGCCAGCCGGCTACGGAGCGGCCCTCTGCTTCGGCCCGGACACCCGCAACTTCCGAGACGTCGTCGTCGCACTGCTCAAACGCGACGCCGCAAAAGTTGTCGAGGACTCCATCGACCTGGAAGAAACGCTGCTCACCTGGCTGGCCAACCGCGACGCCGCTCGGGCCCAGGGAATCCGCGCGAAAGAATTCGTCCTCAGCCAGCACGGCGCAACGACGAAGACCATCGACTGCCTGCTCGGCGAAACCGAACCAGCCAGGCTCGCCCATCGCGCCGCGTAGACCGTGACGCGGTGTCCGCTCCCCGGCGGGTATCCGGTCTCAGCGACAAGACGATGCCGGCCGCCGCGAATCGCACTCCATTGCCAGGTGGCTGGCACATTGGCCGTTTAAAACTCCTTGATGTGAGGTCTCAGTCTGGCCGGCAACTCACGTTCGATGATACGCTTCCGCTTTGATTTTCCTCGGAGGTTCGAATGAAGACTCTCGCTGAACTTTCGCGTCTTTGCGTTTTCCTGATCTCCATGTTGCTTGTCTCGGCTGTGTCGGCGCAGGACACGCCGCCGTTGCCGGAAGGTAAACAGACTGAAAAGAATCCAGCGACGTCTGACAAACCGGAAGCCTCAACAAAAACGGAACCCGAATCAGCACCGGACGAATCAGCGCCGGACATTGTGCAGAAGCTCGCAGCCGAAGCGAAGCAGTCTGTCGTCGTCGTGACGTTTTCCGGTCGAGACGGGACGCAGCTGGGGCTCGGCAGTGGCTTCGTCGTTTCGAAGGACGGCCTCATCGCGACCAACCTGCACGTGATCGGCGAGGCTCGACCGATCTCCGTTCAATTTGCCGATGGGAAAAAGTTCGACGTGATCGCAGTCCACGCGACGGAGAAGGCGACGGACCTCGCCGTTCTGAGAATCAACGCGGCGAATCTGAAACCGCTTGAACTGGGAGATTCCGACACGCTCGTTCCGGGCCAGCCGGTTGTGGCAATCGGCAATCCGCTCGGCTTCAAACACAGCGTCGTCAGCGGCGTCGTCTCTCAGAAGCGCGAAATCGACGGCAAGCCGATGATCCAGGTCGCGATCCCGATCGAACGTGGAAACAGTGGTGGCCCGCTGCTCGATCATCAGGGTCGAGTCCACGGGCTGATGACTTTGAAAAGCCAGGTGACGGACAACCTGGGCTTCGCGGTCGTCATCAACGCGCTGAAGCCGCTGCTCGAAAAACCGAATCCCATTCCCATCGAACAGTGGACGACGATTGGTGCGCTCAAGGAACGAGACTGGAAGACCGTCGGAGCTCGCTGGAGGCAACGGGCCGGACGCATTTCCGTTGACGAAGCGGGCGCGGGATTCGGGGGCCGCTCGCTCTGCCTGTCGACGATCGAGCAACCTGAGATTCCCTTTGAGATTGAAGTGGCCGTGAAGTTTTCTCCGGACTCCGGCGCGGCGGGGCTTGTCTTTCACTCGGACGGCAGGGACCGCCACTACGGATTCTACCCAAGCAACGGTCGGCTTCGTTTAAGCCGATTCAACGGGCCTAACGTGGAAACCTGGCAGGTTCTGGCCGATGTCGAAAACAATGCGTACCGCCCGGGCGACTGGAACTGGCTGCGAGTCCGTATCGAAAAGGAACGGCTGCTGTGCTACGTCAACGATCAGCTGGCGATCGAGTCCACTGACACCGGCTTCCGCAAGGGCGCGGTCGGCCTGGCAAAATTCCGTGACACTTCCGCCGAGTTCAAACAGTTTTCTGTCGGACAGAAGTTGCCATCCCGCATCCCCGATGCGAAGAGCCTGGAACGAATTCTGGCCGCGATCGCGCAGGTGGCTGCCGATGAACCTGCCGGAGCGGACGTCATCGAGACACTCGCCCCGGAGGGTTTCTCGACGTCAGACGTCCTGCGGCGTGAGGCGGCGATGCTTGAAAAGCGAGCTCAACGGCTGCGGGAACTTGCCCTTGCCGTGCAGGCGCGACGCGTTCAGGATGAGGTTGCGGATGTTGTGAAGGCCGACACGGTCGACCTGCTGCGAGCGTCACTGCTGATCGCCAAACTTGACAACGAGGAACTCGACGTCGACGCCTACCTCAAAGAAGTTGACGAGATGGTTGTCAGTATCCGTGCGGGGCTCGGCGAAAAACCGGACGAAGCGAAACGGCTCGCAGCACTCAACGAGTTCCTGTTCACAAGGAGCGGTTTTCACGGCAGCCGCACGAACTACTACCACCGCTCCAACAGCTATCTCAACGAAGTCATTGACGATCGAGAAGGGCTGCCGATCACGCTTTCTGTGCTCTACATGGAGGTTGCCAGACGACTCGGCTTGAAGGTTGTCGGAGTCGGCTTGCCCGGGCATTTTGTGGTTCGGTTTGAACCAACGAAAGGTGACTCGCAGCTCATCGACCCGTTTGACAATGGGAGACTGCTGACCGCAGAGGAAGGCGATGCGATGATCCGAAACGGATTCCGCCGCCCGCCAGGCGAAGAAGAGTTTAAAGAAGTTCGGGAAATGTTCCTGAAGGCGACGACGCCTCAGGCCGTGCTCGTTCGGATGCTGGCCAATCTGCGAAACATCGCCGAGCGCGACGAGGACATGGACTCAATCCTGAGATACCTCAGCACGGCGCTTGTCATCGACCCGGACAATATTGAGAACCGCGCCATGCGCATCGAGATTCAGGTGCGAACGCAGCGTCTGAAAGCGGCGATTTCAGACATCGACTGGATGCTCGAAAAGAAGCCGGAGGGAATGGACATTCAGCGAGTTCTGCAGATCAAAGCCGACCTGGAAGCCCGACGACAGGCGATGTGACTACTTCTTCTGCCAGAGCCCACGAAAAATCGGGAACCCTTCTTTGCGTTTCTTCCGCTCGAAGCTCGTCTGGTAGTCCATATCGTGCTCGGCCTCACGCTCGTCCGGCGGCGGCAGCGTTTCGAAATCGTCGTGGTGATCCATCAGCGCTTTGATGATGTCAAAGTAGTCCGGCACGTCGGTCCACGAGTGCAGACGGCCGCCCGGCTTAAGAACTCGTGAGCACAGCCCGACAAACGTGTCCGTAAAGATTCGCCGGCGACGATGCTTCTTTCGCCACCAGGGATCCGGAAAGTAAACGTGGACGGCGTCGACCGTGCCTGGCGGAATATGCTTTCGCAGAACAAGCGCCGCGTCTCCGCCAACGACCCGCGCGTTCACAGCCTCGCGCTTCAGAAGTCGCTTCGCGGTGCGACGTCCTTCGCGAAACTCGAGCTCCAGGCCGAGGTAATTCGTCTCAGGATTTCGCAGCGACGCATTGAACAGGAAGAGCCCTCGCCCACAGCCAACGTCGAGCTGGACTGGCTGGTCGTTGCCCCAGAACTCGCCCCAATGAATTTCATCGGGCAGGTCATGAATCGCGATGAACCACGGGCGCAGATCGGCGACACCCTCGGGGAGCGGCTCAGTAAAATGAAGTCCGGACGGCTCGTTCATGACTCTTGGCGGGTTCGTGGAAAGCCGCGTACGGTAAAAACGAGCGGCGGCGATTGCAAAGTCGCCGGGTGGTCAATCACGAAAACGCGTCCTCTCCCTCTGGCAGAGAGGATGCCCGTAGGGCGGATGGGGGGAGAACGATCAACGTTCAACATGGCCGGTGAAAAGAGCAAGCCCTCTCATCCGGCCCTCGGCCAGCTTCTTGGAGTTCCGGGCAGACTATTTCCTGGCGACTGTGGTTAAGGAAACCGCCAGGAGTCCGGCTCTTGTGCGGAAAAACAAAGTTCCGTCCGCAATGGCCGGTGTGCCGAGGATCGGCGACCCCATGTCGTTGACGGAAAGAACTTCGAGCTCGGGCCCGTCCTTCAGGACGACGACACTTCCGTTTTCTCCGGCGACGAAGATCTTCCCGTCGCCGTAGATCGGAGAGGCAAAGTACTCGCCGGCGTTCTCGATCCGGGCTGGACCGTAGAGACTTTTTCCGTCCTTCGTGTCAAAGCACGTCGCAATGCCGCCGCCTTTGATCAGCAGCATTCGCCCGCCCAGCACAAACGGAGAGACAATGTGGTCGGTGTGTTTTGTCGCGTGCTTCCACAAAACGTGAGTCTTCGTGACATCGCCCCGGCCGCCACCTCGGACGGCGACGATGAACTCGTCCCCTGGTGTCGGACTGTCAAAACGGGCTCCGGCAAAGTTTTCCGTATTGAGGAATGCCTTGTCGAGTTCGTCGCCTTCCAGAGCTCCGTCTTTGTTCGTGTCGCCCCGGCCGAAGGTCTTTTCGAAGAACGCTTCCGGAACTTTCCGCTTGCCGACAAATGCCTGCACTTCATCGCGAGTCAACCTGCCATCACCGTTCCCCGTGTCGGCTCGATCGACAGAGGCCAGCCACTGGTTGGCGATGCCGCCACTCTGCAGCGAGATGTAGATGACTCCGTCCTGAACAACGGGAGTCGTCTTGATGTTTCGCAGAAGTGTCTTTGCCGTCCAGATGCGTTTGCCGTTTTGAGGGTCGTAGCCAACGAGCAAACCAGTCCCGGCCACGACAATCTCATCGCCATGATCGGTTTCGCAGATGACCGGGTGAGAATAATTGACAGCCATGTCGCCGCGGTCGTCTTTCCATCGCAGCTCTCCCGTCTTCTTATCGAAGGCGTAAAACGCAGGGGCGAGGTCGTCGTCCTGCACGAACAGGAGCAGATCTTTGTAGAGAGTCGGCGACATTCCGGCCCCCCATTTGAAGACGAAATACGGAACCGGCAGCTCCTTCTGCCAGACATCCCTGCCGGTCTTCGCGTCGACGGTCAACATCCCGAGCGTGCTGAAGTAAAAGTAAACCCGCTCGGCATCGGCCGCCGGAGTCGTCGCAGCCTGGCTGTTCGTTTTGTGAATTTCAGGAATGTCACCAGCCGGCCAGGTTCGCTTCCAGAGTTCCTTGCCGGTCGCCGCGTCGAAGGCGAACAGACCGACGGTCTTCTCATCGACCATCGCCGACGTAAAGACTCGTCCCGCTGCGACGACCGGGCAGCCGATGCCATCTCCAAGTTCAGCCGACCAGCGAACATTTTCGTCCGCCGAAAACTTCACCGGCAAAGGACTCTTTGATTGAGAAATCCCGGAGCAGTTCGGGCCGCGAAACTGCGGCCAGTCTTCAGCCGTCCCTTGTGATTGAATCAGCAAAGACAAACTGAAAGCCAGGAACAGCGATACAGATTCGAGGCGGTGCATGTCTTCTCCAGGATGAGGGCTGAATGCGAATAGGAAGCAAACTGACGCAACCACAATGCGGGCGTTGAAACCGGGCTGGCTCATCGCCGAACGGCAGGAACGGTCAGGTTGAGGCATCGAGACTTGCTCGACACGAGCGAATCATCACCAGACCGCCGCGTGTCGCTCGGTCGATACCCGGTGCGGCCCCATTCTCAAGCGACATGGCCTGAGAGGCAAGGTTCACGGCCTGGTGGATTACGCTTCCTCATTAATCGAAACCCGTACGAATCTCAGTTTCCGAAGATGCGCTGCCATCGACAAACATCGCCCGGCGCAGGCAGGACTGAGGCGGCAATCGGTTGACTCAACGCATGAAATCAGGTCCTCAGCGTTTTGCGCGTCGGGTGCCACTTTTCCGGGGCCCTCGGTTCGTGGTCCCTTTTCCGCCGGAGCGACGGATTCTCTCCAGGGATCGAGCGGCGAACTTTCTGACCAAAGGAACCGAGTCAGCAAGAAGTTCCCGCAGTTTCTTCTGGACCGCCGCGAGCTGCTTTTTCGACGATTCGTGAGAGAGGTCGAGACTGCCAAGTACTCGAACGACCCCTTCGCGAATGTGCACATTGACCTTGCGGTCGAGGGCGTCGAGAAACTGTTG
Organism: Planctomycetota bacterium; assembly: GCA_027623235.1. Lineage (GTDB taxonomy): Bacteria > Planctomycetota > Planctomycetia > Planctomycetales > Planctomycetaceae > JAQBVJ01. The sequence goes on along the minus strand of JAQBVJ010000026.1, from coordinate 10,555 downwards.
CACGTTCTCCGGAGTCGCGTCCGCGTTGCTCAAAAGTTTTCGTGCGATTTCCCGATATTCTTGTGATTGGCTTGCCAGCCACGGCAGCGTTTTTTTGATGTCGGCAGCCGTCTCCACAGCACTGAGCTGATCGGCGTTCCAAATGTGGTTTGACTCGCGTCTTCGCATCAGACGGTCAAACAGCTCTTTGCCCGACTCAAGCGGGATCGTTGCTGCATCAGTGACCGGTTTCCAATCAACGAGATCTTCCGGGATCGACTCACGGATCAGATGGGCCTGTCGAGCCAGCGACTCGCCAATGTGGAAGCCCAGCTGACGGTAAGCTTCAAATTTCTCCGCCGAAAACGCCTGATCTGCGGTCGGATCTTTGGGAAACGCGGCATTTGATCGGCGGTAGCTGTTGGACTCAAGGTTCTCATCACCGGTAAAAGTTGGCTTGATGTAGATGAGGTAGCCGTCATCCTCGTAGTCCAGTTCCGGGTAGTCGATCCGACCGACCAGAAAGTGACTCTGCGATAGCTTTCTTTCGCCTTCCGGGCAAATTGTGCTTAACGGCAGATCCTGGTCCCCACCGAGCTCCCGAAATCGGATGCCGTGCTCCACTCGCATTCGCCTGAGAATTGCAACGAAATCATCAAACGAATACTTCGGATCGCATGTCGCGTCGGACACGATGATGAATTTGCATCGTCGCATCAAAAGCGGCTCAAGCCCCAGATTCTCGTAATGACCACCGTCCGTGATCAGGCAATAACGGCGGTCTGACGATCGGTGAAAAATGATATCCGCGAGCAGTCGAAGCGGAGTCACCCGTATCGGCGTTCCGGGAAATGCCGGATTCGGCAACCACTGACCGAGCCGGAAATTGAACAGAAGTGACAGCACCAGAACAAGTGGATTTCTGAACTGCATCGGGTTAACCGCTGCACCGGAAAGAGCCACGGCATTGGCGAGATCGTAGGTCCCGTCCATGTATTTATCTGTGCTCTGATGAGAAGTCGCGTCAGAGCCGCAAAAGTTCCGAGAGAACAGGAATCCGGCGAGAGGGGATGTCCCATGTTTGTATCCCCCAATAAACCGATTCAGAGTTGCGGAAATCAGGTGGTAGGGTGCACCGATCTTCGTCCCTTCCAGCCGGCGGAGCGGAACTTTGTGCTTCGAGTCGTAGGCCGGGTCGATCCAGGTGGCAGCCAGCTGGTTGCGGTAAACACTGTGCAGTGAGGTCGCATTCATATCGACCACCCACGCAGAGAACAGAAACACGGCCAGCGCAATTCCCAGAATCCACAGCCGATGAATCTGATCGTGATAGGCAACAACGCCAGCATAGACAATCGACTCGTCCCGCATGCAGTCGTGGTAATGGAGCTTAAGCAGCCCGACATTGTTGCTTGAGATTTCCTTACCCACCTCCGCCAACCGGTCGTCAAGTGCCTTGCGTGCAGATGTTGTCAGCTCCGGATTTCCGAGTGAAGCAGTCAGTCTGTCAAAAACGATGTTCAAAGACTGGGCTTTGACAAGTCGGTCCCGGGTGCGTTTGAATCGCTCCGCGGAATTTGCCTCGATGGATTTTGCTGTTGCGTCGGCTTGAGTGCCTGGCTTCGCAGGAGGAGTGATCAACTGGTAAAAATCGTGCTGCGCAAGAACGCCCTCTGTCACTGATCTGTAGAGACCGTCTCCCAATGCTCTCGCGTGATTTCTAAGCCGCACAATTTCGGAGACCGAATCATCGTCGTCCCCACTGATCATACTGGCCAGCAGATGGAGCCAGCGCTCGGGAAACCAGAGCCGATCACTGATCTCGGTTGCCTGTGCATTCAAATCGGCAGGCCGATGCACAATCGCTAACAATTCTGCGGACGCAACTTCTCTGAGCGCCGGATTTGTGTGATTTGCGACGAGAGTTCGTAATGTTCTTGCCACCTCTGGACGCCCAGGGTGTAAGGCAACCCACCAGATGCGGGCTCCAATCTCTGTTTCTGGAGCGGCTTCCACTTCATTCACAAACGTGTTCGCATCTTTGTTGACTCTCTGCCAGAAAGCTTCGACGTCACCGATATCCGCTGTCCTCAAGTCTCCGCGTTCGTCGTTGAAACGCGAAATGTTTTCCCCTGCGATGAAGCCGAAGACGAGCAGAGGCAGGCCGATCAGCAACGCCCGCGAAGTGATCCAGTATGTGGTTCGTTCGAGTGTCCCGCTCGACTGTCTGCCACTCTCGATCAGGAGTCGAGGTTTAAGCATGGGAATCAGTCCAATGACAACAGCACCCACGAACAGAAGCACGGCGTAGCGGTCGATGGCGTTGAGAACCTCGTTGACGGATTCCGTTTTCTCAATCGCAAACAGCTTGAAGATTCGGGAAAGGTCGACGTCTCCGGTTCCCAGCAGAGCTGTGATCGCAATGGGCACCGAAGCCAGTAATGGCACCAGCAGAATCAGCGCCCCTTTCCCCCTGGCTGGAGCTCTGTCGCGCCAGTAAGCCAGCGCCCACGCCAACGCCCAGAAAACAAGCAGGACGAACGTCGGGAAAAACGCCCGAGTCAGGTCGTCCTGAAATCCGAGAGCTCCCAGCCAGGTCATTGTCCAGCTGAGGTCCAGACATCGGAACAACACAGCGATGAGAGCGCAGGCGGCGATCAGTCCACTGAAAACTACGACGTTGATCAGAAACATTCCGATCAACAGCCTGTTGAGGAACAGCAGAGGACGGATCATGCTGTTTCCACGCATGATCAGGCGACGGATTTCGCGAGGCTGCTGATCTCCTGTGTCCGGATTCAGAATCGATCCGGGATCCGCGTTGATCCGATTGTTTTTTCCGTTTGCAACGGATGAAACTTCGTCTTGCTGCTCGGATTCTTTGCGGTCTGCTGACTGCTCACCAGTAGTCTGCTTAGCCTGAATCTTCTTAGCGGGAGTCTGCTTTGCTTGTGTCTTCTTAACGGGAGCCTGCCTGGCTTGAGTCTTCTTGAGAGTCGCTGCGGCTGGCTGGCTGGAATCGTCCTTCGTTTCGGGAGTGGTCTCGTTGACGCGATTCCCTCCTCCGAAGATCTGCTTCGCATCGTCGCGCAGCGTCAGCGACGACAAATAACCGCCGACGTAACCTCCGCCGGAGACTGTCGACAAATAATCGACCAGTCTCAGGATGCCGAATCGGCGAAACGACTGCAGCAGTCCCAGGTTGAAGCTGGCTGAGCGGACTCCGCCTCCAGACAGAGCAAGTCCCATCGTGTCTTTAATGTCACCCGGCTGGCCGGTGGGCGATTGAATTCCCACTTGTTGACGCCGATCGGCGATGGCCTCCAGTTCCAGCTTCTGAACAGATTCGAGACCGACTTTTTGAGGTTCGCTGCCAGCCATGAGAGGTGCCCGCAATTGGCGAATCCGTTGCAGACTCCTCTGTCCCGGACTCAAATTCAAAAGCGGCCCGTCATCCGTTGCTGGCCCTGTGTGGCCCGTTTGTCGAAGTGCCGTCGGCAGGAAGCCAGCGCAGTGACGGCTGGATCTCAAAGACGTTCCGAATTCAGCAATGCACATTCGACAAGTGCGGCACACCAACCACACTACACGAATACTACCTGTCCGTACAATCTGAGAGAGGAAAACGAACAAGATCAATGGATCGGTGGCTGAGCGCCGATCGTCTCGACCGACGAAAAGTAGATCGGCATCGAGGCGAGTCGTTATCGCATGATCGTTTCCAGGATGATGCGGGCGACCGTTTCGTCACGAAAATAGGCGGTGTGAGAATCCCCCGTGACCGAATCCAGCGTTGTCACCGGAAGATTGACCAGCCGGCTTTCAAATCCTGGCGTACCGTCCGGCATGGGAACGGCGGAACACAGCCAGTCCTTGCCTGAGTGAACGTCGACCCAGAACCGGACAGCATCCGGCAATGGTGGCCTGAGTACCTGGCGGGCAAGCCTGTGATCGCGTGCCGCGAGGACTCTGGCGGGAGACGCAATTGTGAGCATGCCCACTGTCTGCGATCCCAGATTGATCCGCGACATCAGGTCGATCGCCACCATCGTGCCGAAACTGTGACTGGCAACCAGCACTTTGTCATAAGCGGGATCTTCCGCGATGGCCCGGACGACTCCTTCGACTCGATTGTGAATTCGATGCCGCAGGCTCTCTGATCCCGGTGTTGCAGGCAGGTCCCGCAGGTAGACCATCGTGAAGTTGGCCAGATCGACCACCTGATGAACCGGCAGCATCACAACGAGCAAAGACACAATGGCTGCAAACCACCAGAGTTTCTGGATGCCGCCAGCAAGTTCGGAGGCTTGCTTAAGGACACCGCTCTGGCTCTCCGGGTCAATTTGAGCGACGAACGCTGCGACGGCCGCCGGCACGACACCGACATACCACGCCAGTATCAGGAGCGATGAACCAATCATCCCGCCGATCAGATATTTGTTTCCTCGCAACTCACTCCAGACTCGGGAGACGATCCAGTACCACAGGACCCGTGCTCCCATGAAGACCTTTCGAAGCGGTGACGATTCACCGGCCAGATTCGGGATGAGGTCACCCCAGAACGCTTCAAACAGATCGACATCGACAGCCTCGCCGTCCACCTTCACGATGATCTGTGTGCCCGTCAGCCCTGCGGTTCGGCAATCCTCACCCTCCGAGGCAACCGACTTCCCCAAGCCGTTCAGGAGACACATTTTGAGGATCTCCACGCCTCGGCCAATCTCGCGACACCCGAATCCTGGCACAACAATAACTGCAGTTTTCACGATCCGGTCTCCTCACAAACAGCCATGTGTGCCCTGTGGGCTCGTATTCACGCATCACGAAGCGAACACCCGCTACACACGAAGGTACTCAATTCTCTGCTCGGCAGCACTCAGTAAACGGGCTCGAGATTGCGGCCTGGCCAGCCTGGTTGAATTGCCCTCATGTGATGATCAGTATGTTTCGCACCCGAATGTCAATTTTCGATTCGGCCGCCGACCGGCAAGAGTGATGGCCGCGTTCCTGATTCCTGCCGCGAGATCCCTCAGGTGTCTTCACGACTCGATCGACTTCTTTGCACGGCCGACAACGCAGCGGCACTGATCGAGCCAGGACAGACGGTCGTGTGTGGAGGCTTCGTCGGGGCTGCTCATCCGGAAGCTCTCACGGCGGCGATCGAAAATCGCTTTTTGAAAACTGGTGAGCCGCGGGACCTCACGCTGCTTTACGCGGCCGGACAGGGCGACGGGAAATCGCGAGGGCTGAATCACCTGGCTCATCCGGGACTGGTGAAGCGAGTCATCGGTGGTCACTGGGGCCTCGTTCCCCGGCTTGGGAAGATGGCGATTGCCGGACAGGTCGAGGGGGTGATCTTTCCTCAGGGGGTCGTCTGCCAGCTCCTCCGCGACATTGCCGCCGGCCGACCCGGCTGCATCACTCATGTCGGACTGGGCACGTTCATTGATCCGGATTTTGACGGCGGACGACTGAATCCAAATTCGCCGGGTGACCTGGTCGAGCGGATCGAGCTCGACGGCCGGACGTGGCTTTTTTACCGCGCCTTTCCGGTTCACGTCGGCCTGATTCGAGCGACCGCGGCCGACCCGTTCGGCAACCTGGTGATGACCCAGGAAGCTGTCATCGGCGAGGTTCTGCCGATCGCCCAGGCCGTACACAACTGCGGGGGAATCGTGCTCGCGCAGGTGCGGGAGATTCTCGACAAACCCGCCCCGCCGAACACGGTTCGCGTGCCGGGAATCCTCGTCGACCGCATCGTCGTCGCGTCGCCGGAGCAGCATCATCAAACGTTTGGCGAGGAATCCAACGCGGCGTACTACAGTCCGCAGCCGACAGGAGTCGACATAGCCTCGCTATTGGGCGAGCCAATGCCGGCCGGCGCGCGACGCATCATCGCCGCGCGGGCCTGCGATGAACTCGAAGCGGGCATGATTGCCAACCTCGGGATCGGCGTGCCGGAGGGGATCGCAAGGATCGCCGCAGAGCGAGGCATCCTCAACGAAGTCACATTGACCGTCGAAAGCGGTCCCATCGGAGGCGTCCCGGCCGGAGGGCTCAGCTTCGGGGCGAGCTCCTACCCCGAGGCGATCATCGACCAGCCGTCTCAGTTTGATTTCTACGACGGCGGCGGCCTCGACTTCGCCGCTCTCGGAGCCGCGCAGGTTGATCAGCACGGCAACGTGAACGTTTCGAAATTCCACGATCGAGTCGCCGGAGTCGGCGGCTTCGTCAACATCTCGCAGAACGCCCGGCGACTGGTCTTCTGCGGCACGCTGACGTCCGGAGGCCTGGAAGTCTCCGTGAAGCACGGTCGCCTGGTCATCGAGAATGAAGGCCGCCACAGAAAGTTTCTGCAGCACGTCGAACAGGTTTCGTTCAGCGGCAAGCTGGCCCGCAAGTCCGGGCAGGACGTCCTCTTCGTCACGGAGCGAGCCGTCTTCCGCCTCACTCGCGAAGGCCTGGCTCTGATCGAAGTCGCGCCGGGCATCGATGTCGAGTCGCAGATCCTCTCGCAAATGGATTTCCGACCGAAGATTGGAGAACTGCGGGAAATGCCTGCAAGTGCCTTTGCGGCGAACCTCAACTAAGCAACGTGTCTTAGGCAACTCTCCAAACGTAGCCCGAAGCGACAGCGAGTGGGCGTCACCCTTGTCAAACCCGGATGGCCCTCTTGCTGGCGCTTCGAGCTACGACTTCAGGCACCAAATCAGAGGCATTAGAAGCGTTTCCGGTCAAGGCACGAGTATTGACAAGACCGGACGGCTTGCGCCGTTCCGCTACTTTTTCTCATCCGCCTGGCAGCCACACGGGCCGTCATTTCGGGCCGATGCTTCAGCCGGTCTCGCACGATTCCGATTTTGGTTGTGGCTTCGGCGGAGCACTCACCTGATTCCACGGCATCTTTGACAGCAGCATGCCCATGCCGCAGGTGTCAGTCAGGCCGGCAAACACGAGGCCTGCTCCCACAAATGCCGACAACCCGATCCAGACGCGGTCCACCTGCCAGCCCAATACCGCTCCGATCAACACGAGCGAACCGGCTGCGATCCGCACCTGCCGGTCCAGGGACATGACCTTCCTGCCGGAGCGCTCTACCGGTAACCCAGCGGCGTCCCAGGCATCCGTTCCGCCGGTCACGTTGACGACGTTTCCGAAGCCAGCCTGAACGAACTTCTCACAGGCCTTCGCGCTGCGGCCGCCGGACTTGCAGATCACGTACAGTGGCTCGCCGGACGTGCCGTTCCGAGACTCCATCACGGCCGCCGGGTCGAGCGAATCCAGCGGGAAGTTTCTCGCTCCTGTCGCGTGAACCGCCTGGAACTCGGCGGGCGTCCTCACGTCGATGACGTCTGCCGCAGATTTCTCCGCGAGGGTACCCGGCTCAATTGTCGCAAACTCACTCATTGACGTTGTCCTGAAGTCAGACGCTCACCGCCGGACTTATAAAGAAAGCGGCGCGACAGCCCGATGCGGACGCGCCTTCTCAGAATTCTTATACGTTGCCAAGGCTCGGAATCTGATAGCCTTTCCGGTTGGCATCTTTGAGCAGTTCGTTGGCCGCGTCCGCGTGCTCGCCGGTGTGCAGTTCCGTTTTCGGATCGAAAGTCAGCCACGGGCCGACGACGTATTCGTTGCCGTCTTCGGGAATGCCAACGCCCTTGCTCATGATCTCGTGGAGCGTCGCGAAGTGCTCGGCGGCGTCTTTGTTGTCGCCGAAGCGACCCGCCTTTTTGTTGAACGGGACCTTGACTCCCAGCCGGTACGAGTTGTTCATGAGGTGGCCCAGGACGCAACCGTAGTGAGCGTCCATTGCGTTGCCATTGGCCATCGACGGGTCTTTCGCTCGAACGGCCGCGATGAAGCTTCCGAAGTTTCCGCCGGGGGTCACTTTGCCAGGCTCGACGGAGTATTTCTCCGCCTCTTTACTGCCGGACGGGTAATACTTGTTGCGGATGATCTTTCCACCATCTTCGAAGTAGTACTCATTCTCGACCTGCGTCTGGTAGCCGTCGTAACCGACGTTGCGGACGTTGAAGAACGCCCACTGGCCGTTGGGGTACTCGGCAATACCCATCATCGTGTTGGGCGTTTCGCCCTGGTCGTTCCACTGAAAGCGACCGCCGATCGCCATGACCCGGGTCGGGTGAGTCTGATCCGTGTCGAGTGCCCATCGGGCGATGTCGAGCTGGTGAGTGCCCTGATTATTGAGGTCGCCGTTGCCGGTTTTCCAGAACCAGTGCCAGTTGTAGTGCACGTAATTCGGGTGAAACTCGTCGATCTGAGCCGGACCTCGCCAGATGTCCCAGTTGAGGTTCTCAGGAGCAGCGCCAACGCTCTTGACGCCGATGGTGCCTCGCTTCTTGCAGCAGTAGCCGTAAGAGATTTTCAGCTTGCCGAACTTGCCGGCCTGGATCGCCTCGTGCAGACCGGCGATGCCGGCGTTGCTTCGATTCTGAGTTCCGTGCTGAATCACGACGCCGTACTTCTTCTGAGCCTCGACACAGATGCGGCCTTCGCCGACGTCGTGGCTCATCGGCTTTTCGACATAAACATGCTTGCCGGCCTGGGCCGCCCAGATCGTAATCAGCGAGTGCCAGTGGTTCGGCGTCGCGACGGACACGGCATCGACGGTGGGATCGTCGAGTGCCTCGCGAATGTCGGCGATGCCCTTCGCTTCGTATTTGCCAGCCGCTTTATCGTTGACCTGCTTCAGCCGACTGGCAAGTACGTTGGCGTCCGGATCGCAGAGGTAGGCGAGCTCGACATTGCTCTGCCCCATCCAGCCCGCAATATGGCTTTGCCCTCGCCCATTGAGCCCTGCGACTGCGACGCGCACTCGGTCGTTCGCTCCGTTAACGGCTCCCGATGCCCGGGTTCCCGTGAGGAGCAGTGAAGCTCCGGCAGCAGTCGATGTCTGCAGAAAGCGACGGCGATTCAGATGCGACATGAGATTCCTCCGGGAACGAGTGAGCATTTTCTGAAGCAGGGATGCTAACAGGAAACGCTCGTGCCGGACAAAGAAACCGACCGCGTCAGCGAGAACGATCGTCACTGAACCGCTCGCCGCTTTCACTTCGGACTCGCTTTCGAAACTGAAGTCCGATGAAAAGTCCGGCTGCGACGACAGCCCCGATCGGCTTCCATCCCCACGGTCCGAAAACGACAGTCGCGTTGATCATCATGAAGGCCACGAACCAGTCGATGAAGACTCGCCAGGTGTGGCTATTCAAACGGGCCTCGTGCCGAGTCCACAGCTGAAGAACATCGACAAGCCAGACTGCGAGTACTGCATAGTTGAAATAGATCCCTCCGCCCCAGTTGAGCCCGACCGTTGCGGCCGATTGTTGAGCGGTATGGGCAAACGCGGCGGCATGACTCCAGGCATGCTCGAAATGAAAAGCGACAAGAATGTGAACTCCGAGCAGAATGCCTGCCGCAGACCAGGCGATCTGCCACCAGCAAGACGCAGCCTTCCGTTCGGTTCGAATCGCGATTGCGAGAGACACAAGCCAGAGCAACGCACAGAGGCGAGCAGTCCACACGGTCGCCTGATGAGGATCGTTCATCGAACCTGGCTTCCTCCCGCTCACAGCAGGATGATGGCAACGCTACATGGCGTAAATCCATTCGTCGTTAACGATAAAGGCCTCGTCGATTTCACTGGCCAGTCCGTTCACGACATCACCCGGGTCGGCTGCCTGCTGACCACCGGATCCTCCCCCAAGCACATCTGTGCCACCATTGCCAATGACGGTGTCCGCGCCGGCTCCACCGGAAGCCGTATCGTCTCCGGCCCCACCGATGACCATATCGTTGCCCGCTCCACCGAGCACCGTGTCATCATCGTGATCTCCGATCAACGTGTCGTCGCCATCCTGTCCGGCAATCGCGTCGTCGCCAAAGCCACCGCGGATGGAGTCTGCTCCACTTCCGCCGAGCAGCGTGTCGTTGCCGTCGTCGCCAAACAACAGGTCATTACCAGATCCACCATAGACCCGGTCGTTGCCAGCACCTGCGAAGACACGATCATCGCCTTCTCCTGCCGTGAGCGTATCGTCACCATTGCCGCCTAAAAGCGTATCCCGATGTTCGTCGCCGAGAACTTCATCATTTCCGAAATCACCTGACAGCCAATCATTGCCCCGTCCGCCGCGGAGAAAGTCATTGCCCACTCCGCCAGAGATCGTGTCGGAACCATTGTCGCCGAAAATCCGGTCGTTGCCGGCACCTCCCTGGATGGAGTCTCGACCGTTGCCACCATAGATCGTGTCATTGCCGTTATCGCCGTTGATTGTGTCGTCGCCGTGATCCCCGTACAGCGTGTCAAATCCGCCGCCACCATTCAACACGTCGGCATCACGTCCACCTCGGATGAAGTCGCGGCCATCCGAACCCGCGACGGTGTCATTCCCATCATCACCGAAAACGCGATCATCGCCGGCCCCTGGATTGATGACGTCATTTCCGTCACCGGCGAATACGCGATCTGCTCCAGCCCCGACAGTCACCGTGTCGTTTCCGCCCAGCGTAAAGATTCGATTATCACCATCGCTGGAGACCACCGAGTCATCAC
>JAQBVJ010000151.1 GCA_027623235.1 Planctomycetota bacterium | reverse complement strand
GTGAGACAACAACTGAGTCAGTTCGAAGTCTCCCCGCCGGTTGACCGTCGCCAGGTGCAGCCCCTTCAGCCCCGCTTCGGAAAGGCACTGTCGAAACTCCGGATCGGCACTCGCCTCGCGCGACGTGACCAGGATGACCGCGGCTTCTTCCTCGTCGTGCCGGGTGAGGTTCGCGATTTCCGGCAGCACCGCACCGGCATGTGCTTCGTGCCGCAGGACTTCGAGGTGGTCGATCAGGTCGGCTCGACTTCGCAATGGGATCGGGGTGAGCCGGCTGCCTTCCGCTCGGAAGAAACGAACGCCGTCTGGCTCGCCCGCTGTCGCTCCCAGTGCCAGCCCGACGGCGGTCCCGAACAGACGCGGGATGCCCCACATCCGGATGCCTGGATCGAAGATGACGATCCGCGCATCGGGCGGCCTTTTCGGCGGAGCTTCCCGACGCAGATAAAGAGCCTCGTTCAAAGCGACTCTTGTCATGAGAACGTCGTCGTCGTTGGCCAGCTCGCTGACCAGCAGCCGGTCGAACGGACCGCGGTTGGTGATGTCCGAAACGCCGCCGACCGGAATTTCATCCGGCTCACTGATCGGCCGCGGCAGACTCAGCCCCGCCATGACGTGCCGCGCGAGGCTCGCCAGCCCGGCCAGCTCTTCGTCGTTTTCAATCGAACCGAGGAGCTGCCGGATCGACGTGAACTCGGGCTCGTCAATGTCCGCCGGTTGAGGAAGCAGGTCCGTGCCTGTTCGCTCAAACTCGTCGAGACGGTCAAAATCGACCGTGTCGAAGCATCGGCTCAGCAGCTGGAGATCGGACTTCCACGAGAATGCCGTGTATTCGTCCGATCGACCTTGAAACAGCTTCTTTGAATTTCCCTTCAGCAGATCGGCGATCGCCGCCGCGACGGGCGGTGACACCGTCTTTTTCGCGGACTCAAACACCGCCCGCGCCAGCGTCGTGCGGCCGGACGTCGTGCCCCGCCGTGTTTCCGGAAGCGACGAGACTGCGTCAAGCTTCCAGACGAGGTCCCGCAGCCACTCAAAGCCCGGCGACTGTATCGCAACGGCAAGAATCTTTGAGAACCGACCGGTGTGCCCGGGAGATCCACGCCAGTCCGACCGACACCCGGCGATCATCATCAGCAAAGAGCTGAGCGGAGGCAGCCCGTCCGGGCCGATCGCTGCAATGATCTGCCTTAGCTGAGCTCGAAAGACGATCGTCCCGCCACCAACCCACTCGATGACTTCGCCGTCGTCGCTCCATTTCCAGAAGGCCGAACCGGCTGGCGACAAATACTGGCGGGCGGCGTGTTCGTGGCTCGACATGTGACGCTCTGCGTAGGTCAGGCTCCGTCTGGCGGAGTCCAGATCGACTCGCGATGTGCTTTCTCGTTGAACTCTTTTCTGGGGAAGATGCGCTTTGCGACTTCAGCAGGCACAGCCTGACCTACGGGATGAAGATGAATTCCGGCGAGTTCATCAGCGCCCACAACATGTCTTCGAATCGCTCCCGCCATTCGGGATGCAGTTTCTTTGTCGGCGGGTCGCCCTGGCGGACGGTTTCTTCGGCGGCGATCTGAACGTCGCTGGCCGCCCCTTTCAGGTGGTTCGACCAGCCGACTCCCGTGCGGCGAATTCCGGGAAGGACCGGTACCGGAGCGTTGAGCTGCGTCTTGTCGATTCGATCGGCGTAGCCCTCGCTGAGAAGCTCCACAAACAGAGCCCGCTCGTCGCTGGTGGGTTCGCGGGTCAGCGTGCGTTCGTAGACGGATCGAACGAGCTCGCTGACCGGGCGAGCCTCAAGTGCCATCTGCGTGAACGTGCTGTCGTCGGACAGACGAGTGAATCGACGGCCAAGAACTCCGTTGGCGACGATCGCCGGCTGGAGCACGTTGGATTCCTCGTCGCGGACGGTGAGTGGGTTCTGCCGCGAGCTTCTCCAGCCGAACGATTCGAGCGTCGTGATAAACGGCTGTGCGAAAGGCAGGGCGAGGCTCGGCCGGTCACGTTCGTTCGACGTCGAAGAGAACATCCACGCGCGGCGCGGGATTCCCAGATTGATCGACTGCTCCTGTTCCCGACTGCCGTCATGGTCGATGTTCATGTCGCCCGCGCGGAACTGCTTGCCGGAAATGGCGAAGACGGAATCGACAAGTTGTTCGGCCGAAAGCCGGCGGCGAACGGGCGAGGCGAACAGGTGCGCCGGCGCGGCTGCTTCGCTCGGATCGACTTCCCGCTGGTAGGTGTGAGAATTGAAAATCAGCCGGGCAACGTGTTTCAGGTCGTAGCCGCTGCGGACAAGTTCACGACTCAGCCACGCGAGCAGTTCCGGATGGCTTGGCTCCAGTCCCTCCCAGTCGTCGACGGTCGCGACGAATCCGCGGCCAATATAGCGCTGCCACATTCGATTGACGATGGTCTTCGCGAAACGATCGTTGAGCGGCGAGGTGACTCGCGCGGCAAGTTCCTCGCGCGAGTCCTGCTGGCTGCGCAGGAACTCCGCAGACACTTTCGTGTTGAGCTTCCCGCCGAATGGCCAGGCCGCCTGAATCTTCTCACCCGCCTTCAAGCTGACTTTGACGAGACTGGAATTTGAGACTCCGCCGGGAATCGTGCTTGTTTTCGGAATGCCCTGGGGACTTCGGCTGAGCATCGCGGCGATGCTGAAAAGATCTTTCTGGTCGAAGTCGTGGTACGGCGCGTCGTGGCAGCGGGCACATTTCATTTCCAGGCTGAGGAATGCCTGGCCGACGATGTGGGCTTTCGCGGCGAACGGTGCATCGTTCTGGCTGGCGATTTCAAAACCGGCCGGCCCTCCGAATCTCTCACTGCCCTCCATCAGAATCAGTTCGGTCGCGAACCGGTCAAACGGCTTGTTGTCGATGAACGATTCGTAAATCCACCAGCGGAACGGGCCGGTGTTGTTCAGCGTCGGGTTGATGATGTTCGGGTTTTCGGCGAGGGCGTCCTGCCAGTAGCCGACCCAGCGATCAGCCCAGCCATCGTCTGCGAGCAGACGGTCGATGATGATCGCTCGCCGTTTCTCTTGCGGAGCCGCGAAGTAATCTTTTATGAGAGCCGGCGAGGGCGGCGTGCCGATCGTGTCGAACGAGACTCGTCGCAGAAACTGCCAGTCGTCGACAAGCCGCTCCGCGGCGATCTTTTCTTTGTCGAGCCGGGCCAGGATGAAGCGGTCAATTTCGAACCCGGTTGTTTCCGGATTCGGCAAGGTGATCGGCGGTCGCTCGTCGACGGCCTTCCGAGCGGCTGCGTGGCGTGCCTGCCAGTAAAGGTCTTCCTGCCGGCTTGCCACGCGACGGCGTTTCGCGTTTTCTCCGATCAGGTCGTTCCGACGAGCGTGCTCGTACGAAGTCCAGCCGTGATCAGTCAGCGGGATGTTGAGTTTCGGGCTGAGAACTCGGAAGGGCTCCTCGCCCCGCGCGATACTGAGGCTCGTTTCTCCAAGCTCCAGTCGCCGACCCTGGCCGCCCACAAACAGCTCAACGCGGATCTCGTGTTCGCCGTCGAGCTTTATTGTGGCGAGCTTCTCAACCGCGCCCGGAAAAAGCTGCCGCGATCCGGGGGCCAGCGGACTGTCGAGTTCGTACATCGCGTTGTGGCCGCCACCGCGATGACCTCGCTGAGGTGTTTCCAGAATCGGTTTGCCGTCGAGGAAGACCCGACCGAAACGCAGCGTGCGGAGCAGCAGACGGTACTCGCCCGGCTCAAACGTCATGCGGCTGCTGGCTCTCAGGATCAGCGGGTTCGCTCGGTCGGTGCGGAGGCCTTTTGAGTCGTACCGAGGCGGAACTTCAAAGAACGCGAACGCGGGCTCGCGGTAGTTTTCATTGGGTTGTTGCGTCTGCTCGGGCCAGACGGGCTTGTCGGAAACGCCCTCGATCACCTCGACAAGGACCGCGTCGCGCGGGGGAGTCGCTTCCGGCATCGGCGGCGGACTCGTGCGCAGGATGAACGGGTATCGTTCTGCGAAGCGATCGGCCGAGAGGGCTTTTCGATAAACGACGATTTCATCGATGAGCCCGTTAAACGTGCTGCCCGGACTGACGTTGAGTGCGGAGCCGACCCAGAGTTCATCGTCGTCGACGATGGGAGCCTTCGAGGTCGCTCCTTTGAGATCCCATGTGCCGTCGGTCGGCCGGCCGTCGATGTAACCTTTGATGCTGTCCTTTTTGCCAAACTCGTAAACCATTCCGACATGATGCCAGCGGCCGTCGGCGACGAAACTTCCGTTCGAGGTCCAGCGGTGAAAGTCGTCGCCCTTTGTGACTTTGTCGTCGCGGCTTCGGAAGAGGAAGCTCAATCGCGGATCGCCTTTGCCGCCGTCGATGCGGAACGCGTAATTCTGATTGCCGGTGGGAAAGCCCGCGTTGCCGGTTCGGCCTTTGCTGAGAATGTGGATGAAGCCGCCGGGCTTTTTGTCGAGCCGAATCCAGGCCTCAATGGTGAGCGCGTCGCCGAGGTCGAAGTCGAAGACACTTTTCTCACCGGGGTCTTTGTACTTCAGAATGGATGTTTTCCCGTTGAAACTGGCTGAGTGGTTTCCCGGGCCGAACAGGCGAGAGTCGCGGGAGCTGACTCCTTCTTTGCCGGGATCGACCGCAGCAGAGGCTGCTGGCTCGACGACTGTTCCATCGGAGCCCGTCCGCACCGCCAGCGGCCGATTCTCGTTGAATCGCCACCAGAGTTCAGGGCCGTCCTCAGAAACAAGCCGAGTCCACGGCGATCCGGAATCCGGCGCGGCGGAAACATTGGACGCGACGTCGTTCTGGCTGAACACCAGCAACGGCGACAGAACAAAAAGTGAGGCTACGAGGATTCTCATTGTGTGGGTCAGCTGGAAACAGGCACGAGGATTGAGGGATGCCACGATACCAGAGTCGGCAGATTCGTGGCGAGTGTGGTGGCAGATCGCGGTCTCGCCGTCGATACGATCTGTGTTTTTCATGGTGTTTTTTCCGGAGTGGCTGTTCGTTGAAGGCGGGCGGCGGCGTGGCTATCCTTCTCGACCGTAGAGTCTGGTTTACTGGCGTCCTGAACCCGGACCGGCCTCTGTTTTCGAATTTTGCAGTATCCAGTTTTGAGAAAGTAGACAAATGAAGAAGTTCCTCGCAGCAATGTTCGCCTGCACGCTCGCATTCACAGCGTGTTTCGCGGTCGTCGGATGTGGTGGCGGTGGTGAGAGTGGCGATGCTGCCCCGCCGGAAGCGGGTGACAGTGCTGAACCCGATTCCGCGACCGGCGCGGGCGAAGAGGGACTCGAAAAGGCCGGAGAAGGCGAAAGCGACAGTGCATAAATCTCGGGTTTGATTGTCCTGGGAAACCCATGGACGAAAAACACTACGACCAGAAACGCCCGGGGGCGGTTTCCTTGCCGCCCCGACGCGTTCTGGCCGGTCTGGTACTGGCTGTGTGCTGTATCTGGCGAGTGTCGTCTCAACCAGCCGATCTGGCCGACGCTCGCCTCGATTTCTGGCTGCCATTTCGGGACGCAGTCGAAATCCCGATCGGACTTGCAGACGAGTCAGGCTGCGTTGAGTGTCATGAGCAGGCCGAGTCATTTTCGCTGACTGGTCACGCCCGCACGCTGACTCGGGCAACGCATCCGGATTCGCTCGCTGCATTGCGGCAGCTTAAGCAGACGGCGTCCGCTCTTGCCGAAGGATTGCGCGTTGAGCTGCCCTCTGAGGAGACTTCGTCGAATGCCGTCCGGGTCACCCAATCGTCCGGCGAAGAAGCCCGCAGCGAATTGAAACTCGACTGGTGTTTCGGATCCGGCGAGCATGCGCGGACGTGGGTC
Source organism: Planctomycetota bacterium (assembly GCA_027623235.1). GTDB lineage: Bacteria > Planctomycetota > Planctomycetia > Planctomycetales > Planctomycetaceae > JAQBVJ01. The sequence continues at coordinate 9,599 of JAQBVJ010000151.1, read as the reverse complement.
GGAACACTGAATGACAGCTGGGGCGCGACGGACCTCGTCGAGTTTCGCTGGACTCACTTTCACGCGACGGGCGGTTTCGACGTGACGCCCGGCCAGGTCGATTCGCCGCCCCCCGGATACTTTCAAGGGCTGGGGGTTTTGTATGACGCTCCGAAAGCGCGAAGCTGCTTCGCCTGTCACGCGACTTCGCTCACGGTTTCGGAGGGACGTCTGGATGCTGCATCGCTGAAACCCGGAGTCACCTGCCAGCGCTGCCACGGTTCACGCCAGGCGCACGTGGATTCAGAGGGAAAAGTCGGCGACTCATTCTGGAGAACAGCGACTCAACTGGAATCGGTCAACCGGTGTGGACAGTGTCACCGCCGCGCCGACGAACAGGAGCCAGACACGATCACGACAGACAACGTCGACATTGTTCGTTTTCAACCGGTCGGTCTGGTTCAGTCGGCGTGTTTTCGCGGCTCGCCCCAAATGACCTGCATGACCTGCCACGATCCGCACCGGCCGTTGTCCGCACAGGACTCGCTGGGAATTCGGCAGTGCGTGCAGTGTCACGACGGTGCGGAGGGGCATGATCCGTTCTGCGGGGCCGGGCATCGCGACGACTGTCTGCGATGTCACATGCCGAAAATTCAAAGTCGGAGGCCTGTTGAGTTCACCGATCACTGGATCCGGATTCGGCGTCCCGATGAGATCCCGCCTGCGGCATCTCTGCCCGTAAAGCCCGCGCCTTCATCGGAGAAGGCGAAATGAGCAGGCAGGCCGCCAGGAGAAAACCGGACCAGAGCGAGCCGGACGGAGGCTCGGGAATTCTTGCCGACACACGCCTTGTCCTGGGAGCTCTCTGGCTGGTTTCGCTGGCTCTGCAGTTTTACGTGTCTCCCGACTGGCTGACGGGGACCGTTCGTGTTGCGGATCCGCCGGTGGACTGCGTACTGGCGGAGGGAGCCGGCTGGAGTTCGCCGCTCTCGTTGCTGGCCGACGGAGTCTTTGCGGAGTGGGCGTTCCTGCTGTTCGGTCCGGTGACGGCCGCTTTTCTGGCGACGATCGGGCTACGCCTGGCATCGTTCACGACAGGCTGGCTGGTCGCGGTATTCGTGGTCGGCTCGTCATTGTCAGTCGAGCCGCAACATCTGCCGCCGGCGGTTTTGATATTCGCCATGGTGGCCGCGTCGCGGTTGATGCTCGACACAAAACGGCCAGAGGTCGCATTGCGAGTCCTCACCGGCTGCTGCATCGTTGCCGTTCTGGTCACGATTGAATTCGGATTTGTCATTCTTGTTGCGGGCTGCCTCCTTCCCCGTGCCGTTGCAGCAGCTTCGGACCGGCGACGGGCTCTGCTGGAATCTGGTGGAGTCCTGCTGGTCGGATTGCTGGCTCTGGCGGTGTGCGGCAGCGGGACCGACTTCGTTTCCGCGCTCCTTCGACCGGTCAGCTGGCTGTGGATTCCGACTCAGGCGGTCGGGATCACCTCCACCGCGTTTGCTCTTTCCGATGACTCCTTCACGCTGGCTCGCGGTCTGCTCGCCGTCTTTCTATTTGCCGTGTGGGTGAGCCCGTTTTTGCGTGGTGGGCTTGACCGGTCGACCGGAGACGGGTTGCCACTCGTGCCTCTGCTGCTGGTGAGTCTGATCGGACTCGGCTGTGGTCGTTTCTTCTGGCTGGGAGCCTGTTCGATTGCGGCGTTCGATCAACGCAGTTCGCCGCACGAGACGCCGAACTGGACGCTGCAGTTTCTATCCACTTCGGTTCTCATCGTCGTTTTTGCCGAGGGTGCGGCTCGCCTGAACGAGGAGACGGTCTGGCAGCTCCACCCGACACGATCGACGGAGTTTGTTGATCCAGCGGCCTGGGAAGTTTCGGGCAATGTTCTGCTGATCGACCTCGACCAGTCTGCCGACTGGCAGTCCGAAAAAATGCGGGCGAAGTTTCGTCTGCTCGTTGATGACCGCTGGGATGTTTTCGGAGATCGCTACCTCGAATACGCCGCACTCTGTCGAGACATTTTTGAGGTTCGCCCGAAGAGTTATTTGCGGGCCAACGGTGGTGCCGGCGGGTATCAGTTGCGGCTGAAAGACTGGTCTCCGGTTCTGCTTGTCACCGATTGTCGGCGGGTTGAGCGCGTACGGCAGCTCTCGTTGAGTCCTCACTGGACGGTGCTGGGGGGCGACGGCGCGCGCACAATTCTTGGTCGGCTCGACAATTCGCAGATCGAACCGCAACGGCAGCGCGCGGCCGGGACGCTCCTCACGCTGGAATGGCCGGTTCGGCCGCTGGACAGAATCGACTCGGTGCTGGTTGCGGGCGACGACGAGGATTTGCGGCGCGTGGCCGCCGTGCTGTGCGCGATGCGGCTTCCCTGTGCGGCCTTGCGAACTTTGCCGGATGATGACGCCTGGTCGACACGGAAGATCCGCGCGTGGTGCTATCTGGAACTGGCTCATCGTGCGAGGCGGCATTCGGGAGAGATCGCGTTGCTGGATCAGTTTCGAGCCCTTGCCCTTGTTCGAAAGATTCACTCAGCCGGCAGGTGGAATGCTGAAGAGCGACTTCGAATCGCCCGCAGCCTGGAGGGACTCGGGCAGGTCGAACTGGCCGGCGAGCTGACGCCGGAACTGGAGTCCAGGACCGAAGGGGAGTCCGTCCTGGGAAGCGAGTCCGAAGACCATTTTCGCCAGGCAATGGCCTCCGGCCAGCCGGTTCTGGCCGAGGAACGACTGGCTGAACTGTCGCCCGGGTTGAGGCCCGCCTGGTCCGTGCTGGCTTCCGCCTCAACAAAGAATGCCGCCGAACTGACGGCGGAACTGCTCCGCGTTTTGAACGGTGAGATGTGGTCGGCAACGGGGAAATCGCCGAAAGTCTCCGAGCGGATGCGAAGTGAGCTGTTTTTCATGCTCGGGTGCCTGGCCCTGGAGGCGGGGCAGACCGAAGTCTCCGCGGCTGCGTTCTCCGAATCAGCTCGACTGGAGCCCAATTCTCCGCTGCAGAATCTTCGTCTGATGCATCTTCAACGGCTCTCAGTGATGTAACACGCAAGAGTTGGAAGTAACACGCATGAGTTGCGATGTGCGCCGATGTGTGTCGTTCCGGCCTAACGATGAACAGGTCTGCAGGAATTCACCGGTGGGTAACCACGATCGTCTCAGATTGTTGAATTTGGGCGTAAAACTCTTTCAGTGCTCAAATTGACACGATATCCTCACTGGTTCTGTTCTGATTTGATTTCAGGTCCTGAGGCGGTTTTCATCCCGCCAGTGATTCGTCTGGTTCTTTTTCGAGTTTCTTCATTTGGAGGTGATGTCATGCATTTCAAGAAGAAGGGTTTTACTCTGATCGAGCTGCTGGTCGTGATTGCGATTATCGCGATCCTGGTGGCACTTCTGCTGCCGGCCGTGCAGCAGGCTCGTGAGGCAGCTCGCCGCGCCGAGTGCAAAAACAAGTTGAAGCAGATTGGACTGGCTCTGCACAACTACCACGAGCGTGCCTCCACTATGCCGGGCAGTCCCGTTGCGTGTATCGCTTCCGCGACTGCCGGTGGAGCGGCCTCTCCCGATTGCTGGTTGGGCTGGAGTGGCCTGTCTCAACTGCTGCCGTATCTGGATCAGGGTCCGCTTTACAAGAAGTGTGACTTCAACCGTTACTGGTATCGCGGGGCAAACGCCTTTGGTCCCGACAACCGGGTCCCATCCAATGCCCAGCTTTCTGCACTCTGGTGTCCGAGTGACCCGGCGTCCAACAATCAGGACGGAAGTCCTGGCGGATCGACAAGCTACTGCCTGTCTGGCGGCCCCATGTCGACCTGGAGTTCCGGCAATGCGTGCAACGGCATGTTCACACTCAATGTGGCCCGCCGCTTCCGCGACGTGACCGATGGCTCGTCCAACACGATCATGGCATCGGAAGTGAAGATCGGGAACAACACGAACAGGAAAGACGACACGTACCGTGTCCACGGGGCCGGGGCTCTGACGTCGGTCAACACTGGCCACAGCCGCAGGTTTGACACCTCTCCGACGAATCTCGCACGGATTGTTACCTACTACCAGGCCTGCAAAGCGCGGCTTGCGACCGTGGGTAACAGCGGAGAGAGCGACGAGATCGGTCGATTCTGGGCATCCGGCCGAGTCGGCTGGGGCCCGTGGTTCAACACGCTGATGACGCCGAACAAAGGCCCGCATTGCGATCAGGACACGTCGAATACAACCATCGACCTGAAAACGGCTTCCAGCCATCATCCAGGTGGTGTTCATGTTCTGATGGTGGACGGCACGGTGCACTTCATTAACGAAACGATTGATCATGCACTCTGGGTGGGTGCCGGGTCGATCAATGGAGCGGATAAGGACGGTATCCTGAAGTAATCAGGGATGCTGACCTGCCCGACGTAAACAGAACTGACAAGGAAGACGCCAGTCGAGTGCTGGCGTCTTTTTTTTGCACGCTGGTCTGCGCCATTGGCGAAGCGCCTGATTGGGATCGGCGCATCAATAAGTGTCGTAGCCGAAGTCGTGAGACTTCGGTCCGAACTCTCACGAGTTCGGCTACTTGCGACAGTTGTTTCTGCGCCGATCCTTACGTCGTTCCGCTACCTTTTTTCAACGGGCGTCTGCCTGACGGCCCTTGTCTGGCGAGAGTTCTTCGCCGAAGCATTCCGCCCTCTGCTCGACGGCACAACCAACTGGCCGGCCGTGTTCGAGGCACTCGATCGAATCGACTACCGCGGCTACCTCACATTCGAGTATTTCCACCCGTATCCGCACTGGCCCGAGGCTCTGATTTATCAGACCGGCGATTCGCTGGATCGAATGCTCGGCCGGAAAGCCTGAGTGGCACCAGCACACATTCGACTTGATTCGGCCGCGCTGCGGGAGGACGAAGCTCCTGCCGAGCCGTGTGCGCGTGCGGCTCGGCAGGAGCCTCGCCATCCCAATTACGAACCCTTATTCGTGGGATCTGTACCTGGCTTGCGACGTCCTAACCGATCTTCTCGCGCAGTTCGGTCAGCAGAGCCACTGCCGCTCCGATGTCGGCTTTCTGTCGCTCGCGGTCGTGAGCAATTTCGCGTTCGATCGTCAGCGGGCCTTCGTAGCCGAGCTCTTTCAGAGTTCGCAGGTAGGTCTCCATGCCGACGTCGCCTTCGCCAAGCGGCACTTCCGCTCCCCAGCCGGTGCCGCGAACGTCCTCGGCCGCCCAGGTGGCGTCTTTGCAGTGGATGCTTCTCACCAGGTGCCCGACCTTTTTGAGAGCCTCAATCGGATCCCCCGTGCCGTAGAGGATCATGTTAGCCGGGTCAAAATTGATGAAGAGGTTGTCGCGGTCGACGTCGCCGATGAAGTGCAGCAGGTGGTCGGCGGATTCCTGTCCGGTTTCCAGATGCAGGTTCTGACCATTGTCCTTGACGTAGTCGAGCAGGCTTTGCGTCTTCGCGATGAGATCTTTGTAGCTGTCGGTCGACGGATCCGGCACAAAACCGATGTGGAGTGCAACCACGTCACAGCCGATCCACTTTGCGAAATCGGACGTGGTCCGAAACAAGGCACACCGCTCATCACGAAGCGACTCCGGAACCAGCCCGACAGTCTCGGCCGTTCGCTGGATGCTTTCGTAAGTCTCGCCGGCGAACCCGCTGAATACGCAGCTCGCTTCGGTCCCGATCTCGGCGGCCCGACTGACAAACGCCTTTGCCGCATCTTCGGTCCGATTTTCGGGTGAGGGACAATGCAGATGCAGAGTGGGAATCCCCAGCTCCTGCACAACATCCAGATGCACACCCAGCCCGTCATCCACAGACGCAAAAACACCGATCGGCCATTTACTCATCGAGACAGCTCCCAGAGGGTCAGTACGAACGCGGGCATGGTACCGGTGCGGGTTTTCGGTTTCCACGGACCTCGAGTTCGCATCGCGCTCTGGGTTGGTAATCGCCATTGATTTACGCTTCGGAGCCGCAGCGACCGATAAAGTCTGTCACTGCCCGCTGCATCGCGGATCTCCGCTTCTCTGGACCAGATTCTCAGGATTAGATCATGGCAGCCGCACGTACTCTTGCCGGTCAATCAGTTCTGGTGACCGGCGGCACTCGGGGGATTGGTCGGGCGATTGGTCTTCGGGCCGCGCGGGACGGGGCGAGGGTCGCGGTGCTGGGAAAGACGACTGAGGCTCACGCGAATCTCCCAGGCACGATTTTTGATGCCGCGCAGGAAATGACCGAGGCAGGCGGGACGGGTCTTCCCATCGAGTGCGACATTCGGTTCGACGATCAGGCCCAGGCGTCCATCGACAAAGTTGTGGGCGAGTTCGGCGGGATCGACATCCTCGTCAACAATGCCTCAGCGATTTTCCTGAGTGGCACTCTGGAAACTCCGATGAAAAGGTTTGACCTGATGCACCAGGTCAATACCCGCGGAACGTTCCTGATGAGCCAGCTGTGCCTGCCTCACCTCACGAAGTCAGAGAATCCGCACATTCTCAATCTATCGCCGCCCGCCGACCTCGATCCCGGCTGGTTCGCTCCGACGCTCGCGTACACGATGGCGAAGTACGGCATGAGCCTGTGCGTCCTCGGGCTGTCCCGCGAATTCGCGCGACAAGGCGTCGCGGTCAATGCGCTCTGGCCGAAGACCGGCATCGCAACAGCCGCAGTGGGGAACCTGCTCGGGGGTGAAGCAGCACTGAAACGCTGCCGCAAACCGGAAATCGTCGCCGACGCGGCGTGGAACATCCTCACCCGAAACAGCCGGGAATGCACCGGGCAGTTTTTCATTGATGAAGACGTCTTACGCGAAGCAGGCGTCACGGACTTTGACCAGTACGCCGTTTCTCCCGGCTCCGGATTGATGCCCGATTTCTTTCTGGGCGAGCCCGATTTCAAACAGCTCCGTCAAATGCTGCACGGGTGAGTCTTGACGAAAGGAAGGCTCACGCCGCGGGCAGAGTTCGTAGAGAAATCGAAGGAATGGATCCGACGTGGCGTGCGAAAGCGGTTCAGATGACGCGTCTCGGGATCGCTGTTCCGTGCAAAGATCGCAGAATGAAGCTGGCAGAGTCCGTGTCCGAAACAACTCCCCGAATTCAAGATGCCGTGAGGCTCGGCATAAGGAAGGCAGGAAAACCGGGATCGTGTCCTAATTTGCCGACCAGACTTCCGAAGTCCTGGAGACTTCGGAAGTCTTTCCTCTCGAATCAGGACACTACCAAAACAGGAAGCCCAGGTTCTGGATTCCTCTTTTCCTGCCTTCCTTATTCCTGACATCGAGTTTCGGAACTCCGAAATCCGCACTCTGAGCCGGTATTGTGGCGTTTCGTCGGTTTCAGCTATCGTCCCGCACCCATCATTTCTGAGGAAGCATCCTGCTTCCAATCCCCACCTCTCATCCCGTCTGATGTCGCAGTTTGTGACGCTCAGATGCACGTCGACCAACCTTCCTGACTCCATCCCTGCCGCACGATGTGTCGGGAATGGCATGACTCAGGTCCTGAAAATCCCCAGCGGGCAAGGATGCCGCAATGAGGCTGATTTTTCTCTCAGTCGCGCTGCTGACCCTGACAGTTTCCGGGTGCGCGATGACGAATCCGTTTGCGAAACGGACGCCCGAAGAGATTTACCGCGACCGGCTTTTCGCCGACGCGAAAGCTCAATTCGAACGTGGCAACACCGAAGCCGGACAGCGGATTCTCGACCAGCTTCGGGCCGAGACCGATGCGACAAATCCTGGCCGCGGCGATCCGGAGACCGAGCACGCTTCGTTTCAGCAGAACCTTCCCGGGACCAGTCAGCAGGAATACGACGAGCTCGTGGAAATGCTTGTCGCGATGCAGCCACTTTCTGAGCGGGCGAGAAAACGCGAGTACTACCGTCGGCTGACCGCCGCACAGCTTCGTCAGATGCTCAGCAGTTACGAGTCGACTCACCTGATCGGCCAGAACCAGCTGCAGCGTCTTCAGGGAGTTCCCGAATCCAACGACGCGCGAGTTCCGTCGACCATGATTGCCGGCCGAACAACGCCTCGCGGACTGACGGCTCCCGATCCGCGGCAGTCCACGCACGGAACGAATTCCCCATGGCCGACACCGCCGCAGACTGTCGACCCGTTGACTGGCTTCGCATCGGCCGCCGAGCAGGAACTGGCCATGCAGGGAGTCTACCCGCCCGAGAACCCGCCCCCGTCGGGAATCCAGCCTGTTGATGGTGTCGTCCCTGGAGGAAGCAGACAGACCGTTTCTCCAATCGGCACCATGGATTCCAGTCACCCGACGATCAATCCCGGCAACGGCGGTTCTGGATTGCCTCAGATTTACCCGGCCGGCTCAGCTCCCGCTTCCTCACCTGGAACGATCATTCAGTCGAGCGGAATCAGCGTACCTCGGCAGACGTCGCAGTCGCCCGTGCAACTGCTTTCGCCCTTCGGACAGCAGCCGCCGACCCAGACGCAGGAGTTTACTGGAGGCCAGACGAGCACAACTCAACCCGGTTTCTCCAACCCACAGGGACAGCCCGTACTCCAGACGCCGGGAACTCTGCAGCCACAACTGACTGTGCCTGGTCGAATTTCGGAAGGTGTGCAGAACATCATTCCGACTTTGCGAGGCGCGGCGACTCGGCTGCCCTCCTCGTTCCGACAGCTCACGGGAGGTCCTGAATCTGTCACTGGTCCGGTCAACCCGGCGGTTCAGCAGGCCGACGTGAATCTGCTGATCGCTCAGCTTGAGTCACAACTGGCCGCGTCCGCTCCCGGAGAAACCGAAGCCGAGCGGCTCGACTATGCCCACCGGCACGTCAATCTCAGGCTGCTGTACCTCATCGCCGGCCGAGGCGACCAGGCTCTCGAACCAATTCAGGGCATTGACGCGAACCATCAGGAATTCTGGCAGCAGCTGGTCTGGTCGATGGCCAGCTACTTCGACGCCGCCGGACAGCCGCAGGCCTCACAGCGAGCCACACAAACCGTCAACCAGTTGCGAACGGCGATCACCCGCCTGAAAGCCGGAGCGGACCTGGACCTCCGCAACGTCAGCTTCTGCCACAAGATCGTCAGCTTCGGCAATTACGAACGCTTCAGCCGGGACCAGTTCACCCCCGGCCAGCCGGTCCTGCTGTACGCCGAAGTCGAGAACTTCAAAAGCACGATGGTCGACAGCGACCGCTTCCGGACCGCTCTGAAATCCACAATTGAAATCCACAAAGCCGGAGTCGACGGCAGGCCGCTCGAGGCGATCGAATTCCCGGTCACCGAAGACCTCTGCCGCAACTACCGCCGCGACTACTTCCACAGCTACGAATTCTCAGTCCCGCAAAAAGTCGAACCCGGCCTCTACACCCTGGTCCTGAAAGTCACAGACCAGCTCGGCCAGAAGACCGCCGTTTCGAGCGTGAATTTCGAAGTGGAATGACGCCACTCGACGACGGAACAAAAAACGGCCCGGCACTCAAGAGTGACCGGGCCGTTTTACTTTCGGGCAGAGCCAGTCGGGTGCGTCGCGAAGCACCATTCATCCGTGTTGGAATGTTGGAGCCGTACGCAACGGTGAGTCCAGACGCACCCTGCGTTGACTAAAAGATATCGTTCGCCAACTTCTGTCAGTGCCATCGGAAACGTTTT
>JAQBVJ010000150.1 GCA_027623235.1 Planctomycetota bacterium | reverse complement strand
CGAATTCGACGATCTCCTCCCACGCTACAACTACACCCTCTCACCACAGATGCCGATTTAATTTCACCGCCGGTCCTTACCCGATCACCATCGATTCGCAGAACAGCAGTCTCAGCCCCGTGAACGGGTACTGAGGGTTTTTCAACGGGCTGTTAGACCGACACCGGCGCGCGCTGCTGGTGATGTTCGAGAGCTGCTTCGACAAAGCCACGGAACAGCGGGTGCGGACGCAGTGGTTTGGATTTGAATTCCGGGTGGAACTGCACGGCCAGGAACCAGGGGTGCTCGGGAATTTCCACGATCTCGGCGAGCAGTCCGTTCGGACTTTTGCCGGAGATATTCATGCCGGCGTCCAGAAACTGCTTTTTGTATTCCGGGTTGAACTCGTAGCGGTGCCGATGGCGTTCCTCAATCGAGTCGGCGTTGTAAGTTCGCCGGGCGAGGGAACCTTCCTCAAGGACGCAGGGCTGAGCACCGAGTCTCATCGTGCCACCCTTGTAGGTGATCTTTTTCTGTTCTTCGAGCATGCAGATCACCGGGTGATGTGTTGAGTCGGTGAACTCCGTGCTGTTGGCTCCGTCCAGATTCAAAGCGTTCCGTGCGAACTCGATCACGGCACACTGCATTCCCAGGCAGATCCCGAAGAACGGGATTTCGCACTGACGGGCGTAGCGGATGGCTTCGATTTTCCCTTCGATGCCTCGCATGCCGAAGCCGCCAGGAATCAGAAGTCCGTCGATTCCCGCCAGGGCGACCTCGGGTCCCTGCTCAAGAAGTTCCTCGGCTTCGATTCTCTTGATGATGACTCGCGCGGCGTGTGAGAAGCCGGCGTGGTCGAGTGATTCGTAAATCGATTTGTAGGCGTCGCGATGTTCGATGTACTTGCCCACGACTGCGATCGTGACTTCGTGCTCCGGATGCCGAATCCGGTTGAGCATGTCGTACCACTCCTGCATGTCGAGCCGGCCGGCAACCATACCGAGTTTGTTTACGATGAGCTGGTCGAGTTTGTTTTCAACGAGTCCCTGCGGCACTTCGTAAATCGACAGCGTCTTGTCGACTTCCTCGATGACCGCTTTCTTCTCGACGTTGCAGAACATCGCGATCTTCTCAAGGTTCTCCTGTCCCATTTCGCGTTCGGTCCGGACGATGAGAATGTCCGGTTGAATTCCGATCTGGCGGAGCTGCCCGACGCTGTGCTGCGTCGGCTTCGTTTTCATTTCTCGCGCGGCACGCAGATACGGCACCAGTGTCAGGTGAATGAAGAGGCAGTTCTCTTTGCCAATGTCGAGCGGGATCTGACGGATCGCTTCGAGGAACGGCAACCCCTCGATGTCGCCGATCGTGCCGCCGAGTTCTGTGATGACGACGTCGACGTCCGGGCCGCCCAGATCGAGGATGCAGCTTTTGATTTCGTTCGTGATGTGCGGCACAACCTGGACGGTCTTGCCGAGGTACTCGCCACGGCGTTCTTTTTCGATGACTTTCAGATAGATCTGGCCCGTCGTGAAGTTGGAACCAGAAGTCAGCGGTCCATTTGTGAAGCGTTCGTAGTGTCCCAGGTCGAGGTCGGTTTCGGAGCCATCGTCGAGGACATAAACCTCGCCATGCTGGTACGGGCTCATCGTGCCCGGATCGACGTTGATGTACGGGTCGAGCTTCTGCATGCGGACGCTGAGTCCGCGTTGTTCGAGGAGCATTCCGACCGAAGCCGATGTCAGCCCTTTGCCAAGCGAACTGACCACTCCGCCGGTGACGAAAATGTGCTTTGTCATCCCTGAGTTCTCCTCAACCCCATGACTCGCCAGGCTGCCAGAAAGACCAACCGCAAAAAAGGGAGACCCGGGTCCTCGTCGGCACCGGGTCTCGCCATAATTGTTCAAATTTGCTGGTGTGAGCCTTTGGGCCGCTCACGCTGCCTTCCGGCCTGCGACGAAGCGAGCATAATCTCCGGGCGTATCGATGCCAACTGAGCGGTGGGCCACTTCGGCAATCCGAATCGTCGCCCCCATTTCCAGAGCTCGCAGCTGCTCCAGTTTTTCCAATTGTTCGAGAGGTGAGGGAGGCTGCTGCGTCAGGTGCAGCAGAAAATCCCGTCGGTACGCGTAAATTCCCAGGTGCAGCCGCCACGGAGAGTTGTCACTGGCGAGCAGTTCCTCACGGCTGCCGTCACGCAGGAACGGCACGGGAGACCGGCTGAAGTACAGGGCTCGCCCGTCGGCTGACATGACCGCTTTGACGCAGCCTGGATCGTCGAGCATCGCGGCGTCGGAAATCGGCGTGCAGAGAGTCGCCATACCGGCGTTCGGGTCGTCGATCAGCAGCGAGGCAACCTTGTCGATCGCGGCCGGATCGATTTCGGGCTCATCCCCCTGGACGTTGATAATGATGTCCGAATCCAGGCAGGAACGCCGCACGACTTCGGCAATTCGATCCGTGCCGCAGGGATGATCGCCGGTCATCTCGACCTCACCACCAAACAGCTTGACCGCAGCCGCGATCTGCAGCGAATCCGTCGCGACGATCAGGCGAATGCCCGAATGGCCTTGGCACTGCAGGACGCCGGCCTGCGAGGCGGACTCCCAGGTGTGCTGAATGAGTGGCTTGCCGGTTTCGCTGAGCAGCAGTTTGCCCGGCAGCCGCGACGACTCCAGCCGAGCGGGAATGATCCCGGTGACTCGCATTTCGACCTCCCTGTCGATGATGATTCCTCAGGCAGGATTTATCGCAGTTTGTGGGGATTCTGTCAGGAGGAAGTCGGGCGATTCTGGCTCGGGTCTGTCGACGCGCTCTCCCACCAAACCTCAAAGTCAAAGGTGCCTCATGCGGGTTCTCGCTTTTGTTCTTGTCGCCACGATCGCGGCCTCATCCGTGCAGGCGGAGCACCGGGAATTTGAAACCGACCTGCTCATCGCAGGTGGCACCGAATCCGGCTGGGCGGCAGCAATTCAGGCGGCTCGGCAGGGAGTCAAATCGGTCACGATCGTTCATGATGGCGAGTGGCTCGGCGGGCAGTTCACCGAACAGGCCCTCGCCTGCGTCGATGAGAATAAAGGCGTCGGCCTGGTCGGCTGGGGAGTCGACTGGCATCCCATGAAAAGATCGTTTCACCGCAGCGGCCTGTTCAAAGAACTGATGGACCGCATCGAGGCGTTTAATACGGAGAAGTACGGTTCGCCGATGCCTGGGCGACCGTATCACGGGCCATCGACGTTTCGCCCCGCTGAAGCGCAGGCGATTTTCCGAGCCATGCTGCAGCCGTATCTCGATTCGGGCCAGGTCCGATTCCTCACAAATCGCTATCCGGTGCGGGCAGATGTTTCCGTCGTCGACGAGCGGCCGAAACTGACCGGCCTCTGGTTTGCTCCGCTCGGCGAAGTGGACTCGTCGTCGGCTGAGCCCGACCTGCACATTCGAGCCCGCCTCACAATCGACGCGTCGGACTGGGGCGAGGCGATTCAAGTTTCCGGCGCGGCGTACGAATGCGGACCCGATTCGCAGTCTCGATACGGGGAGCCGAGTGCTCCGCCGAACCTCGACAACAATCCGCCCAACGAGATGAACCCGATTACCTGGGCGATGATCATCGAAGAGTCCGACAGTGAAACCCCGATCGCAATGCCGGCGCGATTTGATGACCGATACTTCGTCCGCACAACACAGCTCAGTTATGACGCAATGAAGGAGCTGTCGTGGGATCGGCCAGTGCGGCTCGGCAGCATTCCGCACTGGCCTGACAAGGGGAAAGCATCGCCTCGACAGCTCTCTGTTTACACCGTACGGCGGATCGCCGACGGCCGAACCAGCAAGACGAGGAAGACGTCAATCCTGCTTAATTACATGCTCGGTCAGGACTACCCGCTCGAACGATTGCCACAGGATGTCGAAGAAAAACTTGAGGCAACCGAGCCGGGTGCCTCGCAGAAAAACATTGTCCAGATGACACGGGCTCAGCGGCAAATTGTCTTTGACGATGCGAAACGGCAGTCGCTGTCGGTCCTGTTCCACATGCAGAACTTTGTGCACGAGCGGGCTCCCGACAAAACGAACAGCTTTCGGCGGTTTCACTTGAGCGATGAATTCGGCACGGCCGACCGTCTTCCGCCGAAGCCGTACATTCGCGAGTCGCTGCGGCTCAAGGCGATGTACATGATGCGGGAGCAGGACGGCCGTAACGCGGACGGCTTTACGAAGGACAAAGCGAAAGAGCGGTTCGCGCGAGTGCTTTATCCGGACGGGCTGTTCTGCTGGCAGTTTCACTACGACTTTCATCGGACCGGGCGAGCGTACCTCATAGACAGCGGCGACGGCCGATCGTGGGGCAATCGCGGCCCGTGGACTGACTTCGAGAAACCGGGTCGAAACACACGATACGTCAGTGACCGTTCGGTGTTTCCGTTGAGAAGCCTCGTCCCCGTCGAGATGGACGGTCTGCTGGGAGCTCAGAAAAACGTCGGCTACAGCAGCATCGTCTGTGCGGCGATCCGGCTTCACGATCAGTGCATCGCCATCGGGCAGGCTGCGGGTGCGACAGCGGCCGTCGCATTGCGCCACGATGTCGCCCCGCGGAGTCTGCCCTACGACCGCACGAAGCTCGAAGAGATCCGCGGCGGACTTTGTCGAGCAGGCGAGCCCGTCGCGCTTCAGCTCTGGCCCTATCGAGATCTGCCCGCCGACCATCCGGCGTTTGTGGCGATTAATCGGCTGGGAGCTCGCCGAGCGTTTCCGCATGAGCCGCTCAGTGTCGACTTTCACCCGGATGCTCTCGCTGAGTCGGCGTGGCGGGAAGCCGTTGTGCAGCACTCCTTGTCTGCGAAATTGGTCAACGAGCCGTTGCCGGTCCCGACGGGGGAAATAACCCGCGGAGAATTCTGCCGCGTCTGGTGGAAAAACATTGAACAACTTCCGGACACGCCGTGGTTGCGTCGTTCAGAAGACGATGCCGATGGGGACGGAATTCTCGACAGGAACGATCCGACTCTCTTTTCTGCCGCTCCTGACGTCGTCTGGCAAGTGGAACCCGGGCCCGCCATCGTGCTGACACCGAAGACCGATGGCCTCCCCGGAGTACTCCCGAAAAACGCCAACCGGGCCCGCCAGTTTAACTTTACCGGTCCTGAGTCGAAGCCCGTGCCGGGCTTTACGAACGATTCCGGAGAAGCCTTCACCCTGGACCGCGGCTACGGGTGGAGAAAAGCCATCCGGCAAAACCACCGACGGCGAAATGTCTATCCGGAAGCAATTCGGGACACGTTTCTGTTTACTCGTGACAACGCCTCGTGGGAGTGCGAAGTCGCCGATGGAAACTGGATCGTTGAAATCTGTGTCGGGGACGCTGGTCATGAACAGACCGGGCAGAAGATCACAATCGAAGGGAAGGCCGCCGTGTCAAACGTTGCGACTCCAGCGGGAGGCTTCTTCGAAACGACGGCGCGGGTCAAGGTGGTCGACGGGCGTCTGACAATCGAGCTGGGTCCGCAGGCTCCTGGCTGCAACACCTGCCTCAACTGGGTCCAAATCGTTCCAGATGATCAGGAGTGACCACGGTTTCTGTATCACAGAGCTCGCCGACGGCAATTCCTTGACACTCTGCTCAACGCTCCTCAGAATCGTTTTCAATCATATCTTCTGTCTATTTCTCAGTTTGCTTCCCTCACTCTTTGGGAAGCTGCCGTTTTTACCGCCGTGCAGGATGACGGGCCCATCTCGACGCTGCAGGGACGCATGCTGGCAAATCTCTCACTGATACCAATACATCCATCAAGGTGGTCCCTCGCCACTCGCGGTTGAAGTCCGGCCTGTTATTCAGTCCATTTCGAGAATGCACCATGAGCAAAGTTTGCCGACAGCTCGTCGAAAAAGGCCTCATTAGTGAGGATCAACTGGCCGAGGCTGAAGGAATGGCGACCAGCCTGGGGATTCGCACCGAGGATGCCCTCGAAAAGCTTGGGTATGTCGACGCCTCGGAAATCAGCAGTCTTCAGGCATCAGAGTACGGATACGACGCGATCGACATTTCGGTCATCGAAGTGCCCCAGGCTGTCATCGGGCTCGTGCCGGAATCTGTCGCCCGGGAAAACGTCGTGTTGCCGCTTCGAATTGACGGCGACTCGCTCATTGTCGCGATCAATGATCCCATGAAATTTGAGGTGATCGACAAGCTTCGGTTCATCCTCAACAAAGAGATCAAGTGTGAGGTCGCCCCCAATGATGCCATTCTGACGGCAATTAATCGTCACTATGGGCAGAGCGAAACGCAGTCTGTCGACTCGATGCTGCAGGAGTTCACGGAAACGGCCATCGATTTCACGCAGACAGAAGTTCAGGAGGCCGAGTCATCGTCGATGATCGCCGACAGTGATGGCGGTTCGCCGATCATCAAACTGGTGAACCTCATCGTGTCCGAGGCCCTGAACATGCGCGCCAGCGATATTCACATCGAGCCGTTTGAGGACCGGATCCGGATTCGATATCGGATCGACGGCAAGTTGATCGAGCGAGACAGTCCGCCGAAACGTCTGCTGTCTGCCATCGTCTCTCGAATCAAAATCATGGGTAGTATTGACATTACTGAAAAAAGACGGCCCCAGGACGGACGAATTAAAACGCGAGTTGGCACAAAGGAAATCGATCTTCGTGTCTCGATCATGCCGACCAACCATGGGCAGGCAATCGTGATGCGAATTCTCGATCGGGACAGCATCAAGATTGGGATCCGGAATCTGGGATTATCGGAAGAGAACTATCGCATTTTTCAGAACGTCATTCGCCGGCCGAACGGCATTTTTCTTGTCACCGGACCAACAGGGAGCGGTAAGACAACGACGCTGTACAGCGCCCTCGGCGAATTAAATCGACCCGATCGAAAGATCATCACTTCGGAAGACCCAGTTGAATATCTTCTCCCGGGGATCAATCAGGTCGAGATCAAGGCGGCAATCGGGTTGACATTTGCGTCTGTCATTAAGGCAATGCTGCGGCAGGCACCGAACGTAATTCTGGTTGGCGAAATCCGCGACCTTGAAACTGCAGACATGGCAATTCAAGCCAGCCTGACAGGACACTTGGTTTTCAGTACGCTTCACACGAACGATGCGCCCGGTGCTATTACAAGGCTGATTGACATGCATGTGCAGCCATTTTTGGTCGCTTCCAGCGTGATGGCTGTGCTCGCTCAGAGGCTCGCACGGCGCATCTGCAGCAAGTGCGTGGAACCGTACTTCCCCACGGAGAGCGATTTGCAACAGTTCGACGTCACGCCGGCGATGCTTGAGACAGCGACCTTCATGCGGGGGCGAGGGTGTAACCATTGCCACCACACGGGATTTCGCGGCCGAGTGGCAGTCCATGAACAAATGCTGATGAACTCGGCGATTCGCGAAATGACCTTCAATCGCGAGCCCACTCAGAATATCCGCCGCCAGGCACGGCTTCTCGGCATGAAGACGCTTGTTGAGGACTGCCTCGACAAAGCCCTGACCGGTATGACCCACTTGAGCGAGGTGCACCACCTGGAGCATGGCGGCCACTGACAAATAGCTCAGACGAAATGTCTCCCCGGACTTCTCGCCAAACTTTTGAGGCTTCGCCGCCGGAATGATGTGTTGCAACCTGCAACACCTGAAGGAAGGAAGCACTGTGGAACCGAAGAAAACAGATATACACTCGGAATGAGCGTCTGCGAGAGCCTTCAAGATCTTCGGTCACGAGGCAGAAGCGGCCGAATTGTGGATGAATCACAGAAGCCGGAAATAATTCCGCGACCCGGGAAATGGCACGCCCGGAACTCGGACCCAATTTCGGCCACGGCTCTCCAGGAATCACCACAAGAACAACACGGGGCCAACTGGTGGAGACGAGCAAATGGCATTAGTTCAGATTGACAAACTGCTGGAAACGGTTGTGAAGGAAAGCGTCAGCGACCTTCACATCGTGGTCGGCCAGCCTCCCGTTGTCCGAATGGGTGGTCGGATGGTCCGGCTCGATACCAAAACTCTGGAGCCCGATGACACAGTCTCTCTGATGAAGAGCATCACGCCGGAGCGGAATCAGCAGGAACTGCAGGAGACCGGCTCGTCTGACTTTGGATTCGCCTTTGGAGACAAAGCCCGGTTCCGCGTGTCCGTCTTCAAACAAAAGGGAAAAATTTCCATCTGCTGCCGTCGGATCCCCAACGAGTTTCTTTCGCCGGAAGTGATCGGACTCCCTAAGGTTTGCCTTGAGCTCATCCAGCGGCCACGAGGGCTGTTTCTTGTGACCGGCCCGACTGGCTCAGGCAAGACGACCAGCCTCGCATCGATGATTAACTGGATGAACCACAACATGGATCATCACATCATCACGCTGGAAGACCCCATTGAGTACTACCACGAGCACATTAAGTGCACGATTAATCAGCGGGAAATCGGTACGGACTGCCCGACGTTTGCCGAGGCTCTTCGGCGTGCTCTGCGACAGGACCCGGACGTCATCCTTGTCGGGGAAATGCGAGACCTTGAGACGATCGAGTCGGCGATCACAGCAGCCGAAACAGGCCACATCGTTTTCGGAACGCTGCATACGACAGGAGCCCAGGGAACGGTCGACCGGATTATTGACGTCTTTCCGACTAACCAGCAGGCACAGATTCGAACTCAGCTTGCGGCGGGGATCCTGGGAACACTCAGTCAGGCACTCCTTCCTCGGAAACCAAAGGGTCTGGTCGCCGCCTACGAGATGCTCGTTGTGACCCCGGCGATTTCGAATCTCATACGCGAAGGCAAGACCTTCCGAATCAACTCAGCCGTGCAGACGGGCAAGAAATATGGAATGCAGTTGCTGGATGACGCCCTGTTCGATTTGTGGCACCGCGGCATTTGTGAGGAAAAGGACTGCATCGGAAAGTCCAATATGCCCGGTGAAGTGAAAGCAAAAATCGAGCAGGCCAAAAAGGGTCTACTCGAAGACGACGACCAGGATGACGACGATGACGAATACGAATACGAGTGAGAGCGGCTTGTTAGTAAATCTCGAAAGTAAATCTCGACAGTACAGCGCTTCAATGCTGATCCTCACCTGACGGTTAACGACTGACTGGACGGAATTGACAATATGGCTGCCAGAAAGCTTGGACAGATTCTTGTTGACCTCGGCTATTTGACCGACGACCAACTCTGGGATGTGCTTGAAAATCAGAAGCAGAGCCCGGGAGAAGTAATCGGCATGGTGGCCGTGCGGATGGGTCTCGTCACCCCCGCCCAGGTGACGGAGGCCCTTGCCGAGCAGTGGGGCATGCCCGTCGTCAATCTTGAGGAAACCAATATCCCACCCAAAGTGCTGGAACTGGTTCCGCAGACGATGGCCGAGCTCTACAAGATCATGCCGATTTCGCTGGTCAATGATGTCCTGACCGTGGCGATGGCGGATCCACAGAATGTTGCGGCTCTAGACGACCTGCGCAACTTCCTCGGCTATGACATTCGCGGAGCGGTTTCAAGTGAGGCTGACGTCGAGAAGGCGATTACACGCTACTACCTCGAGCGAGAGGACAGTCTCGAAGACGTCCTGAGCGCGATGGATGAAGCACACGAAGGCGGAGATGGGACCAGAGAGGGTGCGTTCGACATCGGCTCGGAAGAAGAACTCGTCAATTCTTCACCAATTCGCAAGCTGCTCAACATGGTTCTGCTGCTCGCCATCAAGGACAAGGCAAGCGATATCCACTTTGAACCGTTTGAAGATGAATTCAAAATTCGAGTCAAGGCAGACGGTGTTCTTTACGAAATGGTGCCGCCGCCTCGCCATCTCGCCAATGCGATTACGACTCGCATCAAGGTTATGGCCAACCTGGATATTGCCGAACGGCGACTCCCTCAGGATGGCCGCATCGAATTAAACGTTGGCGGGAACCCGGTCGACCTTCGTGTCAGTGTGTTGCCAACAATGTTTGGCGAGTCCGTCGTGATGCGAATTCTCGACCGGACGGTGGTGCAGTTGGACTTGAACAAGATCGGCATGGATCCCACAACGCTCTCGCGTTTTCGTGTCAGCCTCGGCGAGCCGAATGGGATCGTCCTTGTGACGGGCCCGACGGGTTCCGGGAAAACGACAACGCTGTATTCCGCCTTGAACGAACTGAATGATATCGAGACAAAAATTATTACGACGGAAGACCCCATCGAGTACGACATCGAGGGGCTCATTCAAGTACCAGTCAATCCGGATATCAATGTGACGTTTGCGAATGTGCTGCGGGCGATCCTCCGACACGACCCGGACAAGATTCTGGTCGGTGAAATCCGCGACTTTGAAACCGCTGAAATCGCGATCCAGAGTGCTCTGACCGGGCACCTTGTCTTCAGTACTCTTCACACAAACGACGCTCCATCAACGATCGCCCGCCTCCGGGATATGGGCGTTCCGCCGTTCATGATCACGGCGACTGTCGAGGCGATTCTTGCCCAGCGTCTCGTCCGCCGTATCTGTGCTGACTGCCGAACAGAATTCGAGCCGAGCGACGAACTGCTCATGGAACTGCAATTACCAATTGAGCAGGCTCGCAAATACAAATTCTACTACGGAAAAGGATGTGCCCGGTGCAATAACGGCGGCTACAAAGGACGCATCGGTCTTTATGAGCTATTGAACGTCACCGATGACATTCGTGATCAGATTGCAATCAATGCGTCGACCGATGAGCTTCGAAATGTTGCGCGGACACAGGGGATGACAACTCTTCGCGAATCAGGCCTGAAGCTGATCTTTGACGGACTGACGACAATTGATGAGGTCGTCCGGGAAACAGTCATGGAAGATATCGAGTAATTAACACAATCCACCAGGTTCCTGTTGATGTCGCCGGGTCGAAATTCGTTTACTCATGTGGCGTAACAGGTGTTTCGTAACGCAGTTTGCTGACTGACCATTGAATGGAGAAGACCATGCCTGTCTATCAATACGAGGCAATGGACAACAGCGGGACAGAGATCAAAGACAACATCGAAGCGGAATCGGAAGCGGAAGCGCAACAACTGATTCGCGAGAAAGGCTTCTTTGTTACCAAGATCAACGAGCAGAGTAAGAAACGTAAGAAGAAGGCGGAAAAGAAAGCCGTCACAGGGCCTAAGAAAAAGAAGGCGTTTTCGCTGGGGAAGGTCAAGTCAAAAGACCTGTGTGCTTTCACACGCCAGTTGTCAACTCTTCAGGATGCAGGTCTGCCGGTTTTGCGGAGCCTGAAGATTCTTGAAGGTCAGTGTAAGCCTGGCCCGCTGAAAAACTCCCTGATGGGAACGGTTGAGGATATCGAATCCGGATCCACGCTTTCGGAAGCGATGGCGAAGCAGCCCAAGGCCTTTGACGAACTTTATGTGAATATGGTTCGTGCGGGTGAGGCCGGTGGTGCTCTTGAATTGATCCTGCAGCGGCTTGCAGACTTCAAGGAGCGTGCTCAATCGCTGAAGCGAAAAGTTCAGGGAGCCATGATTTACCCTGTGGTCGTCGTGATGGTCGCGACCCTGATCGTCGGTTTCATCATGGTCTACATCATTCCGAAGTTCAAAGCGATCTTTGAAGGCTTCGGGACGGAGTTGCCCAAGATTACTGAAGTCCTCATTTCAACCAGTGACTTCGTGGCGGCCTATTGGTTCCTGGGTCCTGTGTTGCCCATTGCCTTTGTCTTGATGATCAGGATCATTAAGAAAAATAAAACCGGCGAGTACATCGTCGATATGATCATGCTCAAGATTCCCGTGCTGGGGAAGATTATTCAAAAGTCGACCACGGCCCGAATCATGCGGACCCTGGGAACACTGATCGCCTCGGGGGTTCCGATTCTCGAAGCCATTACGATTGCCAGGGACACCTCCGGAAATGCCGTCTTTAAACGGGCGTTCGACAATATCTATGCGGCGATTCGTGAAGGGGAGTCCATTGCTGTACCACTCAAGGAGGCGAGAATCGTCGACGACCTGGTGGTCAACATGGTTGACGTTGGTGAGGAAACCGGGGCCCTGGACAACATGATGTATAAGGTGGCCGACGTTTACGATGAAGAAGTTGCGGTCCTTGTGGACGCAATGATCAAGCTGCTTGAGCCGCTGCTTGTTGTTGTTCTCGGACTCGTGGTTGGATTCATCGTCATCGCTCTGTTCATGCCACTGATCAAGCTGCTGAACGATCTTTCGTGATCGCAGAGTTCGGCTGCATCGAGGCAGCGTTCAATGTCGCTTCCGGGCCACAGTCAAATACGAAGTCAGCCCGTAACTGCGGAGCACTGTCCGTCTGGCGGTGCATTAGTGAAAAGGAGTCAGGAATGAAGAATTCGCATCGCAACCCGAATTCGAGTGTCAGCGGTCGGGCCGGGTTTACGCTGATCGAGATTCTCGTCGCAATCACGATCCTGGCGATTCTGATTGGTCTGGTGGTTTCAGCAGTCGGGCCTGCTCAGCAGACCGCTCGACTCGCAGAAGTCAAAGCCGACATGTCGAGAATTGGCTCTGCAATCACGGCTTTCAAGCTGCAGTTTGGGGTTGAGCCGCCGAGCTCTATCACGCTTTGCGAGGCTTCGGCCGACTGGACTGGAAATGCGGAGAGGAAACGGAGCCGGGCTGAGCTCAGGAAGATTTTTCCCGACTTCACCTTCGTCGATACGGACTTCAACGGAGACGGAGACCAGAGCGACGTTCACACCTTGAGTGGCGCGGAATGTCTGGTCTTTTTTCTTGGAGGAATGCTCAATACATCCTCAGGCGCTTTGGACAGTTTTTCGACCAATCCTGTCGCTCCGTTCGGAGCAGGCGGAAATCGATTCGACACGTTTTACGATTTCGGGGTCTCCGGCTACGACAACACGAAGAACGCATGGACCGGTCGACTGGTGGATGTTGATAATGACGGTTTCCCGGAACTGCTGGATACGATCCCTGGTCAGCTGAAGCCGTATCTCTACTTCAGCACTTACGGCGGGCGGAGTTACAGGTCGATTGCTGCTGACCCCGCACATCCGAAATTGACCGTCACTCCGGCGTGGCACAATCCGGACAATTACAGCAGCTCAGCTCCGACCAACGGAATGCCTTACCCTTACTACCGTATCTGGGACGCATCTTCGACGACGTCGAGTGATCCGCACAACAAGAAGACATACCAGCTGATATCGGCGGGCTTCGACTACGCCTATGGCGTTGGCGGATCGTTTACCCCTGGGGAAACGACCAGCCTTCTGACAGTGGAGGATCGAGACAACATTGTGGATTTCCATCCGGGCACGCTGGGTAATTGATCAGGCTGTTTTCCGCGAGGGATGACCCATGACCGAACAGTACAAAACCAACAGACATCGCACGCGATTCGGCTTTACGCTGATTGAGCTGCTGATTGTCATCATGATCATCGGGATTCTCACCTCAGCCTTTGTGGTGTCAGTGAACTCGCTGTTTCGAAGTGCCCGAATCACGCGGACGACAGCAACGCTGCAGAAGATCGACGGAATCCTGGCAGATCGTCAGAAGGGGCTTGAGCGGGCTTTTGCAGGCGCAACGTTTCGACAGTTTGCGAAACGGCAGTATTTGATTCGGCAGTACCGGGGGTTCACCGTTGACTACAAGGGGGCCACGCTGGTGACCCTCAATCGCGTTCCTGGCCTCTCCGAGAAGGCTTCAGAAGTCCTGTCCCGGAAGGATTGGCAACGGTATTACTTTCCTCAGGGTTTCGCGGATTACATCATCGCCGCACAGTTGATGGGACTCAACGAGGACAAGGGCGATCCTCTGAATGGTGCTGTTGCAGACGACGGGATACCGGACCGCATCCAGATTGCTAACAAAGACAATTCCAATTTCGATATGAGTAAGCATACGCCAGAGACTGAGTCAGCTGAGATGCTGTATTTCTCACTGACCAATCTGGAGGTGTTTGGCGTTCCGCCGATTGGAGATGACGCCTTTAACACGCAGGAACTTCAGGATACAGATGGAGACGGGCTGCTTGAGATCGTCGATGGCTGGGACAATCCTGTGCGCTTTTACCGCTGGCCAACTCGGCTTTTGAAACCGTACGGTCTGGCGGGAATTGATCGACAGCCAGGAACTGCGGGTGTTGACGATGACGGGTATGCGTATTCCGACGGAAGTAAACCTGTCGACGATGTTCTGGAGTTGTCGACGCCTGGGACTGACGATCTGGATGTCTCGGCCGATCAGAGAATTTATGCCGGACTCTACTTTTCCGGGTTACCTCGAAAACCCACGATCGCCGGCCAGTACGATCTGCTCAATGAGGAGCCGACTGATCCGTATGGGCTGATTCTGGCGGAAGTCAAAAGGCTGGGGGCAAATGGCATTGATGCCAGTAGTGTTTTGAGTGAGGCGCTTTACCACACAATTGACACTTACCACAAACCGATTGTCGTCTCTGCGGGACCGGACGGACTTCTCGGTTTGCTTGAGCCTAACCACAACGAAGACGCCAATTTCAACGGCATCCTGGACAGTGGTGAGGACGCGAATTCTAACGGGTATCTGGACATTGGCGGCCTGGGTCAGGTGCCGGTGGATTCGTCGGGTGCATTTACGAAAACGAACGATGCCCTGGATGATATTACCAATCGCAACCGCCGGGCCGGGGGAGGTTAATCGGATGAAGAACCGACAGAATCAATCTCCGAGACGGTCCGCACCGCGTCGTGGTTTTACGCTGATTGAGTTGCTGGTCGTTGTTGGAATCGCCCTGCTGGTCACGACGTTTACGGTGATCGGAATTGATTTCGCTTTCGAGACCGAGCGCGTCCGAGGTGGATCGCGTCAACTGCAGTCGATGCTGGCGGGCGCTCGTGACCGGGCAATTTTTGCACGCGAACCGCGTGGTGTGCGATTCCTGCTGGACAACGACCCGCTGAACGGTCGCAAGGTCTCCAGCATGGTCTACATCGGGGCGAGCGAAGAGTGGCGTGAGGGGACGATTACTCTCAAACGCCCGGACTTTGTCGATGGGAATGGAAACCCCACGAGCGACAACGTGGTCGACACGATCGACTTTGATAATGACGGAATCAGTCCTGAAACCGAACTGTTCATGATCGAAGGCTCTCCGGAAACTCTCTGGGGGAACCTGCTGGACCGTGGATATCTGCCGCCGCCGGTTGAGTACGATACAAACGGGAATGACATGCTGGATCCGGCCGAGGACACGAACAGTAATGGTGTCTGGGATCGGCAAACGACGCGGATCAAGATTCCCGGCGACAAGAATGGCACGTGGTACACGGTCAGCACCAATTGGCTCAGCTACAGCCAGCGAGACCCGGCCCACCCCAACCGGCTTCAACTGATGACGCCGTATTATCGTGGTGACACAGGGAAAACTCCAGACACAGTCGTTAACGGATTTGAAGACGGTGCCGGTCCGACGTCGTACATCCTCGAACTGCTGCCGCGAGTGCTTCCTGATGCGGAGCCGATTCTGCTGCCGGAAGGTGTGGTGATTGACCTGGATGGCTCGGTGGTTCCAGGCAGTTGGCGGCCACCCGCTGGAGCAGCGGCGACGGTGCCGTACAGCAATCGAATGGACCTACTGTTTTCCCCGCGAGGAACAGTCGCGGGACCTGAAGCTGCAGATGGGCTGCTGCATTTCTATTTGACAACGGCCGCCGATGTGGATGACTCGTTTGTGATCCTTGGTCGAGCTCAAGTGAATCAAGGTGGCTCGCCGGCGATTCCAGGTGACGGTCAGTTTTCTGCGGACCGGCCTATCGGCGATCGCGCTCTGGTGAGTGTTTTTACACAGACCGGCAAGGTCTCCGCCTTTCCATTAAATACGA
>JAQBVJ010000149.1 GCA_027623235.1 Planctomycetota bacterium | reverse complement strand
GGGCTGGGATGACCCTGTCGATCCTCCGACAGACCTTGCAGATGAGCCGCCTGGCGGGATCGAACTCGTCGCTCCGTCAGGCGAGGGTTAAGGCAGTTTGATGGTGCGGGCGGGTTTGTGTCGGCGACTGCCGACGACTTCAGGACTAGAAGTCTGATTATTTTCACGGAGAAAAACAGATGTCTCGACTTACGCCGGGGATCATGACTGTCGCTGTCTTTGCGCTGCTGGCCGGCCTGGCGGGAGCTTATGTCGTGCGGCATCACTTGAGTCCGCAAACACTGCTGCCCAATCGTCCGGCATCTGTCGCGGCGCCGGAGTCCGTCTTTGTTGTTCCGGTTGCTCTGACCGATCTGGAAAAAGATCGTGAGCTGAGTATCAACGACATGGCGATCCTGCGGTTCACCAGCGATGAGCTTGCAAAAAGTCAATTCGCTGGCCAGACGTATCTTCCGAATACTCAGCAGATTCAGGGCCGTCGCCTTAAAAGTCCACTCAAAAAAGGCGAAGCTTTCGCGCCGGACAGTTTCTACCCATTCGGTGATACGCCGGGAATTCTGGAGCGACTTCAGGCTGGATATCGGGGTGTCACGATTCCGGTTCAGAACATTGGTGCCGTTCACGGCTTTGCCCGGCCTGGTTCGTTCGTAGACGTGCTCTTTCGGTCGAGCCCCGCAGAACGCCGATCCGAGGTGACGCTGACACTGATTGAACGGGTTGAAGTCCTCGCCCTTGATCAAGACACAATGCAGCCCGGCTCGTCGAGTCAGGTCGGCAGTGTGACGCTGGCCGTGACGCCTCAGCAGGCAAAAATTCTTAAGGTCGTCGAAGGGCGAGGAGAGCTTTCCTTGACGCTCCGGCATCCGGATGACGATTTCCAGTTTGCTCCCTTTGATCCCGCTCTGGAACGATCGATTTCCGGCCTGACTGATGGTGCCACTGTGCTGCCGACCGCGTTTCCCGCGGCCGCAGCAGCCAGCAAGGCTGGGTCGAGCAAAGCAGGAGCTGAAGTCGAGTCGATTGAGGGAGTTGACGGAATCATCGGCAACGCCGCTGAAAGACTGACGCTGGCAGATTTGCTGGGAATCACGTCCGACGTTCGTCAGACGAAGATGGAAATTTATCTCGGTGGCTCGAAATCGGTCCTTCAATTTGAAGAGCCCAATGATGCCCCGGAATTGCTTCGAAGCGGCGGTCGGATCCGCACGCCAATTGTTGATTTCCCGAAGCGCCGCGGACCGCTCGGTACGGCTCAATTGGGAAACTGACAGAATCGCTCGACGGTTGATTGTTGGCTGTGGTCAGGAACTTCTTGATGGCGTCAGCCCGGCAGTGTGCTGTGCAGGGAACGCGCGTTGGGACAGGGTTGTCTGACCGGTCCGGATCGGGCCATTTCACTGAGTTGAAAAGGCTGCGGCCATGACTTCCATGCAGTCCCGTACGATTATGAGTCCTCCGGCTCAGGCTGGTCCTGATGTTGACGAGCAGGAACTCGCTTATCAGAAGCTGAAGGTACACATCCACGAGCGGCTGGTGGATTCGATCGACCTGTCCATGCTCGCGCATGTTCCCGAAAAAGAGCTGACAGATGAGATTCAGGGACTCGCCGCAGACGTCGTTCGTGAAGAAGCTCCCGAAATCACAGACAATATTCGCGAGCGGCTGCTCGACGAAATCTTTGACGAAGTGTTCGGTCTAGGTCCGCTGGAAGCGTTGATGCGGGACGACGAAGTCTGCGACGTTCTGGTGAATAACCCCTACGAAGTCTATGTGGAGCGGCGCGGACGGATTGAACCGTCCGGAGTCATCTTCGCGGACGAGCCGCATCTGATGCGGATCATCCAGCGGATTGTGTCCCGGGTCGGCCGCAGAATCGACGAGGTCAGTCCACTGGTCGATGCACGCCTGCCGGATGGCTCGCGTATCAATGCGGTCATCCCGCCACTGGCCCTCGATGGACCAACGCTGTCGATTCGACGTTTTGGTCGGAACCCGCTGCAGATTGAGGATTTGATTGAGTGCGATTCGATCCACCGGGACATCGTGGATTTTCTGGCGGCGGCAATCGATGCGCGAATCAGTTTTCTCATTTCCGGTGGAACTGGTGCCGGTAAGACGACGCTGTTGAACGCGCTGACAAAATTTATTCCGTCCGACGAACGCATCGTCAGTGTCGAAGATTCTGCCGAGCTGCAGCTTCAGCATCGCCATGTCGTTCGAATGGAAACCCGGCCTCCGAATAATGAAGGGGCAGGAGAGATCACGCCTCGGGCGCTCGTCCGAAACAGCCTGCGAATGCGGCCAGACCGGATCATCATCGGGGAAGTTCGGGGTGCCGAAGCGCTCGACATGCTGCAGGCGATGAACACGGGCCACGAAGGATCGCTGACGACAGTTCACGCAAACGATTCCCGCGATGCACTGCAGCGGCTGGAGCTGATGGTTGCGATGAGCGGGTTCGAACTGCCGATTCCAGTCGTGCGACAGTACATCTCATCAGGGATGTCGCTCATCGTGCATCTGGCGCGATTGAAAGGTGGCGTCCGGCGAGTCATGCAGGTCTCAGAAATTCTCGGAGTGAACGACAACGGGTTCCACATCGAGGACATTTTCGGGTTCGAGCAGACAGGTGTTGATGAGCTGGGAATTGCTCAGGGGGAATTCTACTTCACTGGTTACCGTCCGATGTGCCTGTCCAGGCTGCGTGCAGCGGGTCTTCGGCTTCCAGATGAGATTTTCGACAAGCGACGTATCCCGGTGAAAACGTAGGTGACGGGTGGTTGTGCGGCTGTGTGGCCGGCGAAATTTGCGATGAGATAGGGTTTGTGACATGTCTTCTTCAGCCGTGATCTTTCTGGCTTTCCTGTCAGGAACGCTCGTTGTTGGTGCCGCGGCGTACCTGCTCGCGATCCCGATTCGGTTGATCGCCGGTTCGGTTTCATCCGGCCCGCGGCGTCTTCGCAGAATTCCAACGGTCTTCGATGAATCGCCCGCCAGGTCGCTCACCGAAAAGCTGGATCAGGGGTTTAATCGGCTGGTTCTGGAGAGTGGAACCGGCCTGGTTCCCGTCACGGGATTTCTACTGACTGTTATCTGCGCTTCGCTCGCTGGCGGTGCAATGCTGATTTACAGCAACGACGTCATGATCGCATGCGGGTCTGCGATGCTGGGGCTGCTGATTCCGCTCTTCGTTCTTTCTGTCCGCCGCGGACGGCGGTTGAACGCGATTCGAGAAGAGCTGCCTCACGTTCTGGACACGATGGGTCGAGCGACTCGCGCGGGACAGAGTATCGAACAGGCCATCGAACTGCTTGGCTCGGAGTCGGGGGGAATCCTTGGTGAGGAATTTCAGCTGTGCTCCCGGCAACTGGCGATGGGGCGATCATTCGAACGTGTCATGAAGTCGCTGGCCTCTCGGGTTCGGCTGGTGGATATCCGAATTTTCTGCACCACTCTCATGGTGCAGAAGCAGTCAGGCGGACGACTTTCGGACACGCTGGAACGGATGTCCGGAGTCGTCCGGGATCGGTTGAATGCTCAAAGGCAAATGCGGGCATCAACCGGGGCAGGACGCGCTTCCACGATGGTCATCGCGGCAATTTCGCCGATTGCCTACGCGTTTGTTTTCATGTTTCATCGAACACACCTGGAAGTGATGTATACCGACCAGTTTGGACGGATACTGCTTCTCGTTGCGCTGTTTCTGGAGATTATCGGCCTGTGCTGGGTGGCCTGGCTCCTCCGCACAGAAAGTTCGTAAGCCAGTTGCTCAGTTGCTGCAAAAACGGAATAACGACGATTCGTGCCGAGACGGCACATCGCGGGGCACAGCCTGATGACGATTACAGAAATCACTTTGATCTTGTCCGCGTCGGTGACCATCGTGGTTTATCTGCTCGGAATGGCGGTCATCAATTCGCGTCGGCGCGTTCGTAACATTCACGATGTTGATCGGCAGATTCGCGCGAACCGGCCTGGCTGGTTTCGCCGCTCGCTGGCCGAAGTGCTTCCGCAGCCGAAGGACGAAGTGGAGCGAGTCGGACAGGACCTCAAACGGGCAGGCTTTTACGGGGCGAACGCCGTGATCGAGTTTCGTTCGACTCGTAATCTTCTCGTCCTGGCGATTGTGGTCATGGGCGTCGGATCTGCTGTCGCCGCAAGGCCAGGGACGGACCTGCCGAGGAACCTTCTGATCGTCTCGCTATGTGCTGCCGCTGTTGCGTATGTCGGTCCCCGATTCGTCATTCATCTTCAGGCAATGAAGCGGCTCAACAGTATTCAGCGAGGGCTTCCTGATGCCCTGGACATTATTCACATGTGTCTGACAGGAGGTCTTCCGCTACGGGATAGCCTGGCACGTGTGTCGAAAGAAGTGGAGTTTTTCCATCCGGATGTGGCAGTTGAACTGGAAGTCGTGCGCCGTCACGCAGAGATGGACTCGATGGCGAAAGCACTTCGGGAATTTTCCAGACGGATGAATGCGCCTGATGTGAATGCACTGGCGACGCTTGTGACGCAGTCGGAACGAACCGGGACGAATGTTGCTGTGGCTGTGACCGAATTTGCCGACGGTATCCGCCGTCAGTTTCGGCAACGCGCTGAGGAGCGTGCCGGCAAGACCAGCATTCGCATGCTGTTTCCTGTAATTCTCTGCCTGTCCCCACCGGTGATGATTCTTTTACTCGGCCCGCCAGTGCTTCAGCTTCGAGACTTTCTTCAGAACAGTCGGAAGCCGGGTGGGGTTCTTGAGTCGAACTCCTTTGGCGAGAACAGGGACGCACTCGGAAATTGAAGCAAGGTCGATCAGGCTGATCCGTCGCCGCACGCATGAGGCTGCCGCGTATTCTCGTTGAGAAGCCGTCCACGCTCCCCCTCGCTGTGGTCGCTTTCCTGATTGTTGATTGTCATTCGATGCATTCGCAAATAAGCGACCGCAGAGCCCTTGCTGTTTCCGTCGTCTGGGCGTCGTGTGTGATGGGCAGTCTGCTGGCATTCGTACCCGCAGCCTGGGACGACAGCGACGACGTTCGGATGTCGATGATTGCAGCGGGGATTGGCAGTCCCAATGGTCCGAGTTCATTTCTCGTCTACATGAACGTTGCTGTCGGAGCTGTTCTGAGCCTGCTCTATGAGAGAATGCCGGACGTCGTCTGGTACACCTGGATGCATATTGCGGCACACATTGTTTCTTTCAGCGTGGTTGGCTTCGTCGTTATTGTCATGGGTGTGAGAAAATCGGCCGCCGCGGCGCTGGCGATGCTGCAGGTCGCTCTGGCTTCGTATTTCTGGACTCATCTGCAGTTTACGACGACGGCCGCGATGCTTGCGATTTCCGGGGTGTCGTTATTTGCTTTGGGATTGTCGCGACCCCCTGAGAAAAACCGGGCCAGATTTTTCTGGTGTGGCGGACTGCTGCTGACAGCTTCATCTCTCGTCAGGCTGCAGTCGCTGCAGCTTGTCGTGCTCTTGTCGGCCGTCTGTCTTGTGGCTCTTGTCTGGGAATTTCGCGCACGCGTCCGCGTACTTCGTGACGGCCTGCCGGTTGCAGTGACGATCGCTGTCATTCTCGGTGCCTTCGTTGCGAATGACCGAGCGTACCAGTCTGAGCTTGAACTGGCGCAGTTTCGTAAGGTGCTCACCACGTACGCCCCCGTCGTTAACAGTGTCTACGTCAAGCAGCTTCTCGAAGAGGAAGGCAAAAGCCCGTTTGTCGCAGTGCATGAGAGGCGGACGGAAGAATCACAACTGAAGCTGCTTGGGCTCACCTGGAATGATTTGTCCTGCATGATGTGGTTGTTCATGATTGACGAGGACGTTTATTCCCTCGAACAGTTCGTAAAGTTGAAGTTGTTTTTCCAACGCCTACCTCGGCCTCGTGTGTTTTTTCTGATGATGGTGGTGGTCTTGCCCGGCATCCTGTTGAGGAGCAATTTCTACCTGTTGCTGTTCGGCGTTTCCATCGGGCTGCTTTTGAGAGTCAGATTGAGCAGGCTGCAGGTTGCCGCATGTTGCCTGACATGGGCGGCGGCACTCGGCGTGATGGTTGTGCTGCTGGCGACGCTGAAGCTTCCGGATCGCGTATTCATTCCTGCGGGAATCGTTTGCTGCGTGGCGACTCTGGTCAGTTGTTACTTGCGGCGAGACGTCGGGAGCGACGGACCGTCGGAGGCAGAGCCGGAAGAGAATTCCGATCGTCCATTTGCGAAAGTCTGGCTCGGACTGATGGCGTGTTTCGGAGTTTTCGTTTCCTGGCAGCACGTCGCATCCAGTGTCGAAACGCTACGGGTCAGGCGGATTGTTGACGCGACGATCGAGAAGTTGACCGACCGAGAGGACTCATTGCAGGTCCTCCTGGTACCGTTTCCGTTCGCCTATCTCGATCCGATGCAGAACCAGAGGAATCTGGACGACTGGCGATTCGTTTATCTGGATGGCCACCAGAGAAGTCCGCGGCAGAAATCGATTATTCGCGAGCATCTGAACCAGCCGCTTTCTGAGGCAATTCTGAACCATCCGAAAGTGCGGCTGTTTTTCGAACCTCAGTCTCGTAACATGCCGATTATTCGTGAGTTTTACCGGACGCACTATGGCCTCGATGTGAGGTTCCCGATTGACGAGCGTTTGCCCTGGGGAACGGTCAGGCGGGTGGTGTCGCGTCCGCTCAAGACGGAGCCAGACCTGAAGACGGAACCGGCGGCAGCCGTGCAGCCAGATCAGGCGGCGGCAGTTGACGTTTCCGGCAGTGGGTCCTGATCGGCCTCGTAGAATCGGTTGGCGACGACCAGTTCCAGACAGAAGATCACGATCACCAGGCCGAGGATCAGCGGGAAAACTTCCATCCCCATGCGGCCTGTGTTGACGGTCCGTGTAAGGCTCTCCGTGTTTTCGGCGACCGCGTAGCGACCTTCACCCAGCAGCAGGTTCAGGTCGGCCTCGTCGAGTCGGCTGAAATCGCTCTCGCCGGGTGGCAGGTTGACTGAGAATCCCGACCGGAATTTCTGAGCCGGGTTCGCGGCAACGACTTCGAAGTGACCGACCTCGTCAATTTCACTGAGACGCAGGATCGACGAGCCTTCAGGGACCTCGCCCGGTAACTGCACGCCGCCAGGTTTGCGAAGCAGATAGCGGCTTAGCGGAACGTTTCGGTCGAGCGGGACGAGGACGTCCGAACCGGCCGAGTAATTGACGACTGCCTGTGAGCGTCCGGAGAGGTAGTGAATCAACTGGTCAGTCAGAACGATGAATGCCCAGTGGCGAGCCAGCCCGCTCCATTCGTCACGTCGATCGGAACGGGCTGTGAAACCGGTCGTCAACATCGTCGTCCGACCATCGCCGTACGCCCGCTCAACAAGCGCCGGCAGGGCGTTGCGGTCAGAGAATCTC
This sequence comes from Planctomycetota bacterium, assembly GCA_027623235.1. GTDB lineage: Bacteria > Planctomycetota > Planctomycetia > Planctomycetales > Planctomycetaceae > JAQBVJ01. The sequence goes on along the minus strand of JAQBVJ010000149.1, from coordinate 8,478 downwards.
AGCACAACGTTGGCCTGCCTGGCGGGTTTGACGTTCCAGCACCAGCGGACAGGAATGAGCCCGACCTCGGTGGTGGCTCCGGCAACGTCGAATTTTCGCAGCAGAGGATGCAGAGTGTCTCGCAGATCAAAACCCGCGGGTTCCGGCAGAAATTTCCGCCAGGCTTCAAGTCGCGCGGGCAGGAAGGTCTGGGCGACCGCCGAGTTGTACAGCTCCGGCGAAATTCCGTCGGAGTTTCCAAACTGAGCCGAGCCAAGGTAAACAGCGAGTCCGCCTCCCGACTGCACCCACGCCGCGAGTTTCGTCCAGCTGTCCTTGTCGAGTGCTTCGACATTGACCAGAGAGATGACGTCGAACGCGCTCAGGTCTGCCTTTGCAAGCCGCTCGGGACTGGCAAAATCCAGATCGAAATTCAAAAGGTTGAGGACTTCCAGCAGAGCGGACGCATCCGACCGGCTTCCTGCCTCAAGCCGGTCCTCCAGGTCATTTGATCCTCCTAAGGGGCTTGCACCGGCCACCACGAGGACTCGGGCGCTCGGTCGACTGAGGACGGAAAATCGAAGCGTGTTGTCAGCCTTCAGCGGATCGCCTGTGACCAGCCGAAGCTCGCCCTGCGTCGTACCGGCGGACACAGACTTGATCGAAAACTCGACATGCTGAGGCGACTCGTCTTTCAGCTTGAGGTTCCGCTGATCCTGTTTGACGGCTCGCCCCTTCTCTCCGTCGACATAAAACTCGACCGTGACCAGTTGCCCGTCGTAGCCCCGCGAAGAGACGTCAGCACTGACAACGACGGACTCGCCCTCGGCGACCGCTTGTTCGGAAAGCCGCAGGTTTGTCAAAGCCGCGTTCTGGTGAGATTTTACGCCCACATCGATCAGGTAGACGCTGACCCAGCTCAGTCGCTCAAGTTCCTGCGTCAGGAATCGCCCGGCACTCGACTGCCACCCGGACGCGGCAAGGTCCGTAAAAATGTAGATTTCTCTCACCAGATGATCGGCTCGCGCATCCTCGGCGACGCTGCCCTGAGCTTCGAGGGTTCGTTTCCGGTCGTCGTCCTGCAGCGCGAGAGCCGTCCGCAGTCGCTGGTTGAGCGGCACGGCCGTCGCCTTCGTTTCCAGCGAGTCGATGCGGCCCTGAGCTCCGGCGAGGTCGACCTGGAACGGGAAGTCCGTGCTGACGGACGTGTCTCCGACCGCGACCTGGCTGCGCGACGGCAGCGAGGACAAATGTTCGACCGCGATTTCTTTCGCGATGTCGAGCCGCGTTTTTCCCTGCAGCCGATAGTCCATGCTCGCTGAAGTGTCGAACAGGAAGACGGCCGCGACGGGCAGATCGCCGGACACCTCGGGGAGCGGAGCAGAAATCTCGGCCGCAATCCGCTTCTGGTAAGGCCATGCCACGAGCAGTGCCAACAGCAGAAACGCCAGAAAGCCGAGCCCTCCTCGCAGTGATGTCCGCCGCGAAGTCAGAGCGTGATTCGGAATCCGCTGCCGTTTCCACCAGGTCAGCAGTCCGAAGTACGCCCCCAGCAGGACGGCTCCGATCGCTGCCATCGTCAGCCACTCGCGACGGTTCGGCGAATACTCGGCTGCCGGAAACGAGGGGCGGGTGAGGGCGGCAATCAGAGCTCCCAGGACCAGCATTCTCAGCAGGAGAAGCCAGAGGTGTCGTAACCGAAATCGCCGCGTGTTCTGCATCCGCCGTTTCTGGATGAGCTGCAACGCCGGGAACAGCAGCTTCTTTGGCTTCGCCTTCATCAGCAGATGCAGCAGCAGAGGCACGGCGACCAGGCCGAGTCCGTACAGCAAAGCGGGATTGATGAGCGACATTCAGCAGGAACCTGTAACCAATGGCCAGTCAGCTGCGACAGCAGACACCAGGCAGCGTAATCGATCGGGCGTGCCGGCACCAAATTGCGAATTGAGAAACCGAAATAGCGATGCTGCGATCAGTCCTCAAGCTCGGTGTCCCGGGTTTCCGGAGCGAACCAGATGGCGACCAGACCAAATACGAACAGCAGCGCCATGATCGACACAGCGGAACGAAGTTCGACTGCCTGCCTCAGTGGCACTCGCCCGACGATCACGATTGCCGAAACCAGACGGGCCATGTTGAAGCAGAAGCTTGTTCCGGTTGCCCGCAGCCGGGTCGGAAACAGCTCGGGAAAATAGATCGCGTAGCCGGCGTGCATTCCGACCACGAAAAATGCCATGACGGACAGCAGCACGACGCACGAACCGTAACTGTCAGCCAGAAGAAATGTCGCGGGTGCAAGGACGAGGGCACCGATGTGGTAAATGGCGAAGGCCTTGCGGCGACTTGTTGAGGACGCGAGCGGGGCAAAGCACAGCAGACCCAGCAGGCCACCGGTGAGATTCATCAGCAGGTAGGCAAAGCTTCCTTCGGCCGACCGGAATGAACTGCCAAGTTTGCCGCGTGCGAGGTCACGGTAGAGCGGCTCGATCGTTTCGCGGGGAGCGTCGTCTTTGCTCGCCATGACAGCGTCAGTCAGAAGTTTTTCATTGTCCTTGATCGGCTTGATTTTTTCGGTCGTCTCATCCACAGCACCCACCAGAACTCCGAGCACTTTCCAGACTGCAATCTCGGCTGGGGTCATCCCCTTTACGTTGGTTTCTTCCGGTGGAAACAGCGATTCGTCGATGTGAGGCGTCATGACTGCGACGATTCGCTGGTCAAGTTCCTCACCGGACAATCTGTCAACGTCCTCGGTGAGTACCTGCCGCACCAGTTCGGGGCCCCAGGCGTAAATCCCCCAGTAGGTGCCCAGTCCGATCGAGGCCAGGCTCAGACCGATGAGGGCTCGCTTCCGCAATTCGGGCGTTGTCAGCAGAACTCTCAGACTGCCGGATCGCACGGCTTCGGAATCAGTCGCAGTTGCCTGTGAGGTCTGCCACTTCTCCGATTCCTGCAGACTGGCTCGAATCCACACAATCAAAAGCGCCGGTAAGAGTCCGATGAGGAAAGCGAAACGCCAGTCCGCCTCGTTCAGCAGGATGCCGCACAAAGAAGCAAAGACGGCACCCAGCACACTTGATGCATGAAAAATCCCGCCGGCAGCGGCGCGAGCCCGCTTCGGAAACACTTCGGAAACAAGTGAGGCTGCGATCGCCCATTCTCCACCGACACCCATCGCGACGAAAAATCTCAACGCGATAATCTGCCAGGCATCTGTGACCCAGAAATGCAGCGCTGTGAAGAACGAGTAAACGGCAATGCTCCAGATCATCGATTTCTGACGACCGATCCGGTCAGCAAGGATCCCGAAAACGAGCCCGCCCAGCGCGCCTCCCAGAAGAAACGACGCCAGAGCGTAGTTCGACCACGCGTCGATCGCGTCGCTGCCGATCTTCGTCGTTCTGTCAACGTTAAGGACTTCGGCCATCGCCGGCGTTTTGTAAATGACAAACAGCTGCCCCTCGAAGACGTCGAAAATCCAGCCGGCAGAGGCGATCGCCAGGACGAGCCACTGGTACCGGGTCACTCCGTGGTACCACGGCGTTTTGTTCTCGGCGGGACTGGCGGTCGAGTTTTCGGGCGTTGCGGATTCGCTCATCGGGGCTTCCCTGCAGTGAGTCGGTCAGTTCACTCGGCTGAAGTGTTCGCGCCGACTTTGTCCTCGGCATCGACGTCGGCCTCTGGTTCGCTCGTGTTCGATTCAGAAGCGGCTTTCCCGCTGGCTTTAGCGGGAGAAAGAAATTCGACCGTGAATGCCCCCTTCCCGTCGAGGGGCAGCTGACCAATTCCGACGACCTCGCATTCGATGAGCTGGGCCGTCATCAGCGACCAGCGTTCGGTCGTCATCTCGCCGAGATTGTCTGCCGTCACCGTTTCGCTGGTGCAGAGGCCTTTCAGTTCCTTCGCGCCGAACTCAAGAATGTCGAGCCCCATTTCTGGATTTTTCTCGTGGATATGAGCGTTCGTCTTCGCGGGATCCTCAAGGTACTTTGCCCAGCCCTTTCGAGTGGCTGTGACAAACTTGCGGACCAGCTCGGGATCCTCATCAATCAGTTTCCGGCTGGAGATCAGCACGCTGGTGTACGGGTTGAATCCAATGTCGGCGGCCATCAGGTTGCGCGGATCGCCGCCTTCCTTTTTTGCGGTGAAGGGCTCGCTGAAGACGTAGCCCTGCTGTGCGAAATCTTCGTTCAGAAGAAACTGCGAGACGTTTCCGGGATACGGCACGATTTTGCAGCCTTCCAGCGACGCATGGCGTCGGAGGAAGCTTCCAAACGAAGAGTTCTCATTGATGGCCAGGGTGAGATTTTTCAGCTCGTCGAATGAGGTGATGCCAGACTTCTCGTGGACCATGACGCAGCGCGGGCTTGTCTGAAGGGCTGCGAACAAGCCGACGATGTTTGCTTTTTCTGCCCGCGCTGTGAGGATCTGGTCCGCGTTCGAGATGCCAAACTGAACTCGCCCCGTGGCGACTTCCTGGCGGACCGGCTCGTTCGGACCACCGGGGAGAATTTCTACGGCGAGACCGGCCTCTTCGTAATACCCATGCACGAGGGCCGCGTAGAATCCGCCGTGCTCAGCCTCTGGAAACCAGTTCAGTTTCAGCTGCACTTTCTGCAGAGCGGTTTTGGGACCTGGGGACGGCTCTTCACTGCCGCAGCCGGAAAACGAGACGGCAAGAAGTGCGGCTCCGATAACAGTCAGGAGAGATCGAAGTCTCATAAGGCGTTTTCCCAAAAAGGGTTGTGGCAAGGCGAGGGTGTAGTTGCATGCCAGTGAGGGCAGGCTTAGAATCCTCGCTTCGAATTCGGCGTTCCGGCCGAGAACTGCCACGGACGGCAGAAGTAACGCGTCAGGAATCGGCCTTCCAACTGGAGTTAACGCGGTGAGTATTGACAAGAGTCTCAAGCGAGGCAATCGACTCGGTCGGGCCCGCAACGTGATGAAGCGGCACGAGCGGATTGAAAAACTGCTCAACGAGGACCGCTGGGATCCCACGCAGAGCGTTCTCGGCCTTCCCAAGACAAAAGTTCCCAAAGCGGTCGTGGGCCGGAAGAAAAAGAAGAAGAAAGACGACGAGGAAGACAAGTAAGCGGCTCTGTTGGAGTTGCTCTATCCGGAGTTGCTCTCGTCTGTGCAGAAATTCACAGCGGCCAGTTTCAGACTGGCCGCTGTTTTTGTTTGGTGGGTTTCAGCAGGACGCACGTCTGGTTGTGACGTGGAGCGATGCTGGCAAGAATGTCTCCGACGAATCGGTCCTGCTGAGAGTCTGCACTGCGTCGAACCGCACTGCTCCGAATTTCCGAATTGCACAACGATGGGCCAACTGTGAATCCACTCACCGGGAATCTGCTTGCCATTGCCGGCTGGCCAATGCGCCGTCGACTGCGACGGGCTCTCGCCGAGTTTCACGAACTCAACGCCGACTGCCGCGCCGTCCAACAGAAAACGCTGCAGTCGCTCTTCACGCTCAATCGGGAATCGCATTTTGCACGCGACTTCAAACTGACTGACGCGACTTCCGTCGCCGATTTGCGACGGTGTGTCCCGGTCAGTTCTTACGAGCTCTTTCGGCCGTACATCGATCAGATGAAAGCCGGCGATCATCGCGGGTTGCTCGGCACAAAAAACGAACTGCTGATGTTCTCTCTGAGCAGCGGCACGACGTCTGAGTCGAAATTCATTCCGATCACCCGCCGCTTTTTCGATGACTATCGCCGCGGCTGGCAGTTCTGGGGCATCCGCGCGTTTGATGAACACGCAGGACTGATGAAGTCGACGATTCTCCAGGTATCGAGTGACTACGACCGTTTTCGAAGCGAGGGGGGGACTCCCTGCGGAAACATCAGTGGACTGGCCGCGAAAGTGCAGCACCCGGCCGTGAAGCTGCTCTACACCCTGCCGTATGAGATCGTGCAGATTCCCGAACCGGAGACCCGCTACTACGCGTCAATGAGGCTCGCCGTTGCTGATCCTCACATCGGAATGATTACGACGGCAAACCCCAGCACGCTGGTCCACATGGCGCAACTGGCCGACGAGCAGCACGAGCAGATTATCCGCGACATCTTTGATGGTACCTTGACGTCGCCGTTTCAGTTGCCGCCAGCAGTCCGCAAGGCTCTCTCAAAGAAAGTGGACCGTCCCAATCGGACTCGCGCGAGAGAACTGGAAAAGATCGTCGAGCGAACTGGACATCTCTACCCGGCCGATTACTGGCAGCGGCTGGAGGTGATCACTGTCTGGACCGGCGGCAGCTGTGCCTCCTATCTGCCAACGTTGCGGGAACTGTACGGCAACAAACCCGTTCGCGATCACGGACTCTCGGCCAGCGAAGGCCGGATGACGATCCCGTTCGAGGATGAGAGCCCCGATGGAATCCTCGACGTTCTGTCGCACTACTTCGAGTTCATTCCCGAAGCGGAATACGGCTCTGAAAAGCCGATCGTGCTGGAAGCGCACGAACTGGAAGAGGGGAAAAACTACTACATTCTGCTCAGCACATGCTCGGGGTTTTACCGCTACGACATTTGCGACGTCGTCCGCTGTACGGGCTTCTCCGGGACCGTGCCGATCCTGCGGTTTCTCCACAAAGGGGCTCACATTTCCAGCGTGACCGGCGAGAAGCTGTCGGAGTCGCAGGTCGTTGATGCGATGCAGTCGACTCTTCGCGAGCTCAAGCATCGAGTCAACTTTTTCACGCTGATCCCGGTCTGGGACGAGCCGCCGTTCTACCGCCTGCTGCTCGAAGACGGCGAGGTCCCATCGCCCGGCAAAATTGCGGAATTCGAAGAGCTGCTCGATTGTCGTCTGGGTGAACAGAACTGCGAATACCGGGAAAAACGGGAGACCGGCCGACTGGCCCCGTTACGCGTTCTGCCGCTCCGGCGTGGAAGCTGGACCGAGTTTGCTCGCCAGCGGCGCGACAAAACTGGTGGCAGTGCCGAGCAGTACAAGCATCCCTGCCTGCTTCCACGCCTGGAAGCTGCTGAAAAGATGGCCAGAGAATTCGCCCTGAAGTAGGCCGCGCCAAGTGAAGCGAGCCCCACCATTCGGTGCTTCTGACTGACCGTTTCGCACCAAACTCCGTCACATGAAGGCGGGAAGTCGACCGCAATCCTCGGTACACTGTCTTCTGCGGCCTCGTCGGCCATCCCACCCGCTCGCCATAAGACTGCTGAGCGACCTCACACCTCGCGTTCTGGAATCTCGCCCGGTGAACCTTCAGGTTGTTTACTGCAACCACCTGACTGCTGGTCTGGACGTCCGCGAGAAGCTCGCCTTTTCCGTGGACCGGATGCTGCACGCCTATACCGAACTGCGGTCGCGATTTCCCGCCGCCGAGGCGGTTGTCCTCTCGACCTGCAATCGTGTTGAGGTCTACACGGCGCAGGAGTTTTCGGAAGCCGCGCCGACTCACGCCGAACTCGCCCGCTTCTTCTCGGATTTCCACCAGATTCCCGAATCGGAATTCATCGAAGACCTTCTGCAGCAAACCGGACCGGCGGCCGTGCAGCACCTTTTCCAGGTGGCATCGAGCCTGGACAGCATGGTGCTGGGCGAGCCACAGATTGTCAGCCAGGTCAAAGAGGCCTACCAGATCGCCCAGGAACACAACGCCTGCGGCCCGCTGACCCACGCGCTCTTCCAGGGAGCGATCCGAGTCTCCGGCCGCATCCGCACAGAGACGAAACTGGCCGAAGGCCGTGTCTCGATCGCCAGCGTCGCGGTCGGCGAATTCGGGCGCAGCATTTTCGACCGTTTTGACGATAAGACCGTCCTTGTGATCGGTGCCGGAGAGATGGCCGAAGAGACGCTCACCTATCTGAGAAACGAGGGCGTGCAGCGGGTTCTGATCTCCAACCGCAGCGCCGATCACGCGGCGGAACTCGCCGCAAAGTTCCCCGGTTCCGCAACACGACCGTTCGAAGAGCTCGACCGGTGGCTGACTGAAGCGGACGTCGTTGTCAGCACGACGGGGGCGACGCAGCCGATCGTCACGGTCGACCGGTTCCGCAAAGCGAGAGTCCGTAACCGTCCGGTCTTCATCCTCGATCTGGGAGCGCCTCGAGACTTCGAACCAGGAATCGGTGAAGTCGACGACAACGTTTTTCTGTACGACATCGACGATCTCGAAGCAACCTGCGAGCAGAACCGCAAACAGCGTCAGGCGGAAGTCGCCCGGGCGCAGAAACTGATCGGTGAGGAAACCGACCGGTTCATGCACGACATTCATCACCGGGCGACCGGGCCGATCGTCAAGCGGCTGCGTGAGCAGTGGCACGAAATCAGCCGCGACGAACTGGAGCTGCTCAACAAGAAGCTCAGCCATCTGACAACCGCCGATCGAGACACCGTTGAACGATCTGTCGAGCGAATCGTCAACAAGCTGCTCCACCCGCCCCTGGAAGCACTCCGCAAAGAAGCCAAAGGTGGAGCTCCTCATGGGTTGCTGGATGCCCTGAAGCGGTTGTTCCACATCACAGAGTAGGAGCCTGT
>JAQBVJ010000148.1 GCA_027623235.1 Planctomycetota bacterium | reverse complement strand
GCGATTACTGACCGGGTCAGGACTCGAAAGTGACCATCACTACGCTCGGGCGATGAACCAGCTCGAAGTCCGAAAAGGGCGACTCCACTCGTAACGCGAAGGCGACTTCAGGCTGACCGGACACGACCTGCCGCCGTTTTGCTCATCGATCTTGTGTGGTCGATGCCACCGTCGCAACCGGCACAATCGGATCTGGCTGCCACACCTGACGCCAGCCCAGACACCGTAACCGGAACAACCCGATCTCGTAGTTCGGCCAACGAGCCGTAAGAGCCGCTACCCTCGTTCTTAACATTCCTGACGGTTCAATTGCGCCGATCATGAGAACCGTTCCAGGTCACATAACTCCGTGACGCAGACTGTGACTGAATTTAAACTCGAACACGGACGTATTCAGAAGGATCTGACAATGGTTTTCAAAAGATGGGTGGCTGCGACCCTCGTCGCAGCTGCAGGAATTGGCGGGGGCGTCGTCCACGCTCAGGACGTTAGTGTTTCGGCGAAGGATCTGAAGGCACTGCTGGAGCGGGTTGAGGCGGCTGAGTCTCGGATTCAGGAGCTGGAATCCCAGCGTGCTCCGACTCTGCCGCAAAGCATTAACGGGACACCCCGCAGCGTGCGGACTCTCGCTCCGGGTAGTGCGAAGATCCGCGACACAAGCTACGTCGACGAAGACGACCCGATTATCAGGCGGCTTGAGACCCTCGAAAACAAATGGGTCGAAATTGATGAGCAGCTTGATGAGGGCTTCACTCAGGACGGAACTTCCGGCGCGACTATGAAGATCTCCGGCCGAATTCACGGCGATGCCTGGGCCTTCCCGGACATCGACGATGACATCAACAACCTCGACCGGGACGGTGATCCTCAGGACCGACTGATCTGGCGCCGCGTTCGACTCGGGGCGAAGGGCAATATCAAAGACAACATGAAATACAAGGTCGAGTTGGAGTTTGCGGATCCTGGCAGTCTCCAGTACCGCGACGTCTATATCGGCTTCAACGATCTGCCGTTTTTCCAGACACTTCTGATCGGTAACCAGAAGCGACCGTTTGGTCTCGATCACATCAACAGCTCGCGCTACAACGTGTTCATCGAGCGACCGTTCGTTATTGAGGCGTTTAACCAGGACGCTCGACGTCTGGGGATCGCTTCCTACGGCATTTCTGACGATCTGAAATGGAACTGGCGCTGGGGTCTCTACAATCCCGAGCTGACTCAGGACGACGAAGGTTACACCGGTGATCACTGGCAGGGGCAGGTTGCAGGTCGTCTGGCGAACACCGCCTGGTATGACGAGTGCAGTGACGGACGCAGTTACATTCACTGGGCTGTGTCCGGCATGATGTCGTGGCCGGATGGTGACGGCGGTTCCGCCAACAACAACGAGGCACGATTTGATACGCGGCCGGAAGCCCGGACCCGGGACGACTGGCTGGACACGGGAGCGATCGGCGGCGCCGAAAGCGTCCAGCAGCTCGGCCTCGAAACGGCGATGAACTTTGGCCCGCTGCAGCTTGTGGGCGAAATGGAGAATTCCTGGGTGGCTCGCGGCGATGCCAACCCGGACGTCCACTTCTGGGGCGGCTACGGTTACATCTCCTACTTCCTCACGGGTGAGCATATGCCCTGGGATCGGAAGACCGGCCAGCTCGGTCGGCCGAAGCCCTTTCAGAACTTCTTCCTGGTCGACACTTGCGATGACTGTGTCGATGGTGGCTGGGGAGCCTGGCAGCTCGCAGCCCGGTACTCGTATCTCAATATGAACGACGAGGACATCTCAGGTGGCGAAGGATCGGCGTTTACGCTTGGGCTGAACTGGTACTGGAATCCGAATTCCAGCCTCCAGTTCAACTACATCCACGGCGAAATCACGGGGGCCACAAACCGGCAATCACCTGCGGTGGCCCGCAATGGCAACTACGACATTCTCGGTGCCCGGTTCCGGGTCGATTTCTGATCGGCACCGCTTCGACTGGTGGATGCGGGCTCGATAGCGGTAGTCGTTGTCGAGCCTTTCATCCGGACTCAACTATCACTCAATTCGTGGAGTAATCCCGATGAAGCTTCTTACCACGCTGGCGATCGTCAGCATGACTCTGTCGTCGGTCGCGATGGCCGATTGTGGCTGCAAGCCAGCCGGGTGCAGCCCGGATCGCAACTGTGTCGACGGGTGCAGGCCCATCGTCAAAAAAGTTGACCTTAAAAAGACCTGCTACAACATTGAATCAAAAACGATCTGCATCCCGCCGACTCGGTTTCCGTGGGAGAAAAGTGCCTGCGACGATCTGTGCGGAAATAGATGCGGAACGAACGGAGCAAACGGAAAATGTGGTTCCAACGGGCAGTGTGGCTCGAATGGAAAATGCGGAGCCGGCTGTGGCACAGACCGCTCCTGCGAAAGTGGCGGGCTGTTTGGTGGCATCCGCAAAGCACTCGGCATGGACAACTGCCCGCGGGCGATTTGCGTGAAGAGCCCGAAGAAGTCTTCGAAGAAAATCGGCGAGACCTGCGTCTGCGAGTGGGAATGCGACAACATCTGCCCGACTGACAGCGGCTGCCGGAAACCCGGCTGTTGCAACGACGCCACAGCTCCGCCGGCGTCGGGTCCCGCCGCTCCGAAGGTTCCGGAACTCGCTCCGGCCCCACCCGAATCGGCTCGCCGCCCAGGACGGATCATCCAGACCGGGTCCCGCAAGTTGCAGCATCTGATCGACTGAGACATTCCCTCGAACTTCGAACCTCTCTGCCTGTTCCGGGCAGAGAGGTTTTTGCTTTTGATCGAAGCCACAAAAAGGCGCAGAAATCACAAAGGAATTCCCTCTCAGAATTTTGCGTCTTCTGTGACTTCCTGCGGCAAAGTATCAATCGCCTCAGCTGCCAACTGGCGAACCGTCACGATGACTGACGACGACCACCGCCGGGCGCGGGGGGCGCTGCGGGTCGAAATCCGGCCAGCGGGTCGAGGGACTCGCAAAGTCGGATCCCTCTTCTTCACCGGGATGCTGCACCGAGACGAACAGCGAGCGATCATCAGGGGTGATGCACACGCCGGTCAGCTCCGATCCGCGCGGGCCCTGGAAGAACAGCCGCGTTCTCGCTCGATCCACTCCGTCGACTTCGCAGACAAAGAGCCCCTCGGCGGTGCCGGCCGTCTCACTGGCTCCGTCGGTTGTCATCCAGAAGCGGCCACGACTGTCGAACGCTCCGTTATCCGGGCACGAAACCCAGCCGGATTGCGAGACGTCTTTGTGGCATTCCGCCTGGTCCGCGGCGTTCTCTGGATTTCCTGCTCGCAGAAACACGTCCCATTCAAACCGGTCGGCTGTATGGTCCAGTCCGCCAGCCGCGTGCGGTGGCGTCAGTTCCAGCACATGACCGTGTACGTTGTTGGCGCGCGGGTTCGCGGCGTCGACCTGGTTTTGCGGCCGCTTCGAATTGTTGGAGAGGATGATGTAAATCCGCCCGTTGACTGGCGAGGGCTCGACATCTTCCGGTCGGTCCATCGGAGTCGCACCGAGCAGATCGGCCGCGCGTCGGGCTTCAATGACGACGTCCGCCTGACTTTCAAATCCATTCGCAGAATTGAGCGGCGCCTGCCCGTAAACCAGCGGCAGCCAGGTCACGGAACCATCTTCATCGAACCGAGCGACGGACAGCGTGCCTTCGTCAAGCAGATTGCGATTCGCCTCCGGCTGTGACGCGTCAAATGGGCGCAGAGTCACAAACCGGTAGACATACTCAAAACGCTCATCGTCGCCACAGTAGATGACAACTCGGCCGTCGTGATTTGTGACGATGCCGGCGCCTTCGTGCTTCATTCGGCCGAGGGCTGTTCGCTTGACCGGGACCGACCCGGGATCATGCGGGTCGAATTCGACGACCCATCCAAACCGGTTCGGTTCGTTCGGCTCCCGTTCGATATTGAATCGCGGGAAGTGTGTGGCCCAGGCCGGATTGAAGCGGCTCGGTCCGTCGACTCCGTAGCGTTTGTGGTTTCGAGCTTCCGGCGTCGCGTCCGCCGCACCGCTGAAGACCGCGTTGAAATTCTCTTCGCAGATCAGCATCGTGCCCCACGGAGTCACGCCGCCGCCACAGTTGTTGAGCGTCCCCAGCACGTGGCGCCCGGTTGAGTCAGCGGACGTCGTCAGTCGAGCGTGTCCGGCCGCCGGACCGCTCACGTGCATCGGCGTGGCGAGGGGCGAAATTCGGCGGTTGAGTTTTCCCTGCTGGTTCAGTTTCCAGTCACCGCCAGGGCGTCGTTCGATCTCGATGACGGAATGCCCGATCGCTGCCATCTCGGCCTCGACCAGGTGCCGCGGCATCGAGGCCAGGTCATCGCGAGTCTTCAAGCCGGGGAACATCAGATTTGTGTTGGCGTACTCGTGGTTGACACACAGCAGGCCACGTTCGACTCGACCACGCGACGCGAGTGGAAGAAAGGCGATGAAGTCGCAGTTGTAGCCAAACTGACCGAGCTGCGATTCCCCCGACTGCTGCCACACGTTCAGTCCAGGAGCGTTGTTGAAAATGGGATCGCCCCACGCGGCGAGCACCTGCCAGCGGTAGCCATCGGCGACTCGAGCTGTCTCATTGAGACCGCGTTGAAGTTCCGGAAACGTCAGCCCAGGCTGACCGAACGCATTCGCTGCGGAGCTCGACCCCGGTGAGCCGCCCAGGCACAGCGTCGTGGCTCCGACCCAGGCAGCCAGTCTTCCCAGCGACTCGCGACGGGTCATGGCTGCAGAAAGAACGTCGCGGAAGACTCGCCCGTTCGTCGGGTTCGAAACGGCGTCTTCTTCGAAATAACAAAGGGAGCCGTCTTCAGCCATCGTGCTTCATCCGTGATTTAAGAGTGAATCAGTGCAGAATTCCTAGCGGACCAGCATCCAGATTCCAGCCAGCAGGGCAGGTAGCAGAAGAGCAACCACGGGCAGGGCGGGAGCGTGATTTTCCTGGCCGAAGTGCTCATTTGAGTCGGTAGCCTGAGTCCGCGTTTTCATGGCTTTAGTCCGGTGATTCATGGCTTTAGTCCGGTGAAAGGTGCCTCTCAACCCATAGAACGATCGCCATCTCAGATGAGTGTTCCACCAGCGCCGCGTTAAGAATTCGTGAATGCGCGATTTCAGATTCCGGGAGAATCGGGATGGTGTCTCAGTCCCGCGAAGGAGACTCACCCAGGCCGGGCTGCTTTGTACCTGAGAGTCGGCCACGGTAGATCACTCCCAGCCACAGCAGGCTCAAGCTGAGAATAATAATGGCGAGCCAGCGATCGGTGAGGCTGGCGGCGAGCGGGATCAGCAGCAGAGCCGTCATCGCTTCGGCGAGAGGCTTGATCCAGCCGCCGGTCAGAGCGATGACCTGCCGACGCAGTTCAGGCTTGAGTGGCCAGTAGAGAATATTGAGCGTCGGGTCGGTCACACCTCGCCGAATCGTGTCGCAGCCGCGGGCGGCAGTCAGCCACCAGAACATCGCGGTTCCTGACGACAACAGTGTTCCGACCAGTACCGCCGCCAGGCAGCCGGGAAAAATGGCCAGCCCGGTGCGGATGCCGGCTCGCGTCAGAAAGCGTGCCGTTCCGAACAACTGCAGCATCCCGGTCAGCAGGAACAGCCCGGCGTAAAAGACGCCGAAAAATCCCGCGAGGTCGTCTTCCGACGTGAAATGTCTCCCCGCCGAAGCCTTCCATTTGAACTCAATCATCAGCACGACAATCGACTTCAGGCAGACCATCAAAGCGACGTAGCGAACCAGCGGCGAGGTGCGAAGGACCTGCAGTGGACGCGACGGAGTCGAATGACCTTCACTGTCTCCCTCTGAGTCGTTTTCGTCGCCCGTGTCGCGCTGCCGTCCCGGACAGCGAAGAGCGACAATTCCCGCCATCAGATCGAGCACCGGAATGACGAAGAGGACCGTTGTTGCTCCGAGGCTGGCTGCCAGCAGGCCGATCGCTCCCCCGAGCAGAATGCCGGCGAGAGTCGATCCCGCCCCGGCGACTCCGGAAACGGCAGCTGGTGCGGACCGTCGGAACATATCGTTAAGAAGCGTCGCAAACTGGATCGACCCAATGGCTCCGCGAAGCTCGGCGAGAAGATAAAGCGACTCGGGGATCGCGTCGGATCTGTTTCCCGAATTGATCAGAAAGCCGAGAGCCAGCGTCGACGCACCCAGCAGAATGTGTGTCCACAGGATGACCTTTCGCAGCGACATGCTCGCAACCAGTCGCGAGTACACAGCAGTGACAATCGCGACGGCGCTCGCTGCGACAAGGATCATCGCCGGCAGCCGCGCGACGCCGACCCGAGCCAGGAACGCCGCGTCGCCCTCCGACCGGGCGCAGACGTAGGCACCCGACATTCCGAACGCAAACAGAAACAGCAGCCCGGTTCGCCCCTGCTCGGACGGCGGAATCTTAAGCAGCGTTTCGAGTCGCGCGCTGATCATCTCCGGCCCGGGTCAGATTTTTCGGGGGGTGCTTCCGTGGGCCGGGTGAGTGGCCTCTCGACCGGATTAATACTGCACCTGATACTGAAAACGAAACATCACTCCATCCTGTCCGACAAAGTGATTCGTGCTGTTGTTGGAAGTGGGGCTGCCATCGAGGACCGAGACATCAAACGTCAATTTGTTGAAATGAGTCGCCGTGACAAAGTAGTTGATGCCGGCTGCGTATTCCCACGAATCCCCAAACAGTCCGTTTACGTGCGACAACAGAGCGGCCACTTCCAGCTTCTTCGGCACTAGGAAATATCCGGCGTCCACGTAAAAGCCGCGGTCGAACAGCTCGCTGTGAGGGATCGTACCTCCCGTTGTTTCGAAACTGTTCAGCCAGCGAAGGAAGAACTCGGCATTCGCGCTGAACCCTCGATACTTGTAAGCGGCATCGATGGAGTACAGGTAGTAGTTGAACTGATCGACCGTCACTCCCGCTGCCAGAGCTCCTGGTGTGACCAGCCGCGTGCCGTCGCTAAGTCGAACGAACGCTTCCTCGCCAGTGCTGGCCCCGTCTTCTTTGTCCGTCTGGCTGGCATAGGTGAAACTGTGGCCAAGCCGGACGACGGCGTCCTCGTGATACTTCAGGTCGGCGTGACCCTTTCCAACCTCACCCAGCGGCTCCCACCAGCTCGACATCGAATAAGCGAACCGTTCATCGACTTCCGACTGCGGCAGATCATTTGTGTTGACGCCATTGCCCAGCATGACGTGATAGAACAGGTCGTCGCAGAGCTCCCCGCGGGCCCACACACCGATCGTGCGGTCGGGACGGAAAAACGTTGTCGCCATTGACCGGTCGGCGATGTGCGTATTGGGCGAGAGGCTCAGCCAGTCACGGCTGCCGGGCACCATTCCCTTGCCAACGTTCAGAATGAAGGCATCGCTGAATTCGTAGTACACCCAGAAGTCATGCACGCGAACTCGATGTCCGTCGTCTGTGTCTGCGTCCAGATTGACGAAGTACTTGAGCTTCGGGTCGAACATGAAGCCTCTGAAAATCAGCCGACTGCGTTCAATCTCAAAGTCGTTGCGGTTCCTGACCAGCAACGGCCCACCCCGACTTGCGTCTCCGTTGTTGGAGTACGTTTCTCGATCCCGGTTGAAGCCGGTATAGCGAAACTGCAGCCGCACGCCGATGCTCAGCTCGAACGGCGTTGCCTCTTTATCGAAAGGTCGCAGGACCAGGCCTTTGTCGTAGTCCACGTAGTAACGGGGAGACCACAAGTCCTCGGGCGGCTGAGTCAACGCGGTTTCAAACGTCTGACCGGTTCCCTGGTCACCCGACTTTTCCTGGAGCGTGGCGACCTGTTCTTCCAGCGAACGAATTCGGTCCAGCGCGTTCTCAAGCTGGGTGTCGTCAGCGAGCGTCAGGCGGGGAGCAAGAATCGCAGTCCCGATGAGGATTGCAAAAAACCGCATTTTCAGGCTCAATCGTTGAGATTCACGTGAATTCTAACACCGCATCGTCGGCGCAGGATTGTTAAACTGGTGAATCTTTATCGGATGTTCCGATTGTGCGGATAAAGCGGAATCTGCCGGAATCATCAATTCCGGTGACTAACGTTAGGCAGCGAATCGCGACATGCGATCGCTTAAGAAGTTGATTCGGGACAAGTCGTTACGCTTCGGGTCGATCTGAATCAGGGTGCTGGCACGTCGCTATGCCTCGTCGAGAAGCTCGACGGCCGCGAACGATTTGCCTTCGAGCATTTCCAGGCTCGCCCCGCCGCCTGTGCTGACGTGACTGACCTTGTCTGAAAAACCGAGCTGCTTGATCGCGGCCGCGCTGTCTCCGCCCCCAATGATGCTCGTTGAGTTGCCATCGGCGATCGCCTGAGCGACCGCTTTCGTGCCGACGTCAAACGGAGGCATTTCTGCAACTCCCATCGGTCCGTTCCAGACGACGGTCTTTGCCGTGAGAACAGTCTCGGCATACTTCTTTGCGGTTTCAGGACCGATGTCGAAGCCTTCATAGCCGACCGGAATGTTGCCTGCTTCGACGACCACCTTGTTGCAGTCGCCACTGAAATCGTCTCCGCAGTGCGTATCCGTTGGCAGTTCGAGCTTGTCGCCGCCCTCTTTGATCAGCTCCTTCGCGAGCTTGACGTATTCGTACTCGACGAGGCTCTTCGCCACGTTGCGACCTTTGGCCAGCTCAAACGTGTAAGCCATCGCACCTCCGACCAGAACTTTGTCGCAGATCGTCAGGAGGTTGCGGATCACGTTGATCTTGTCCGAGACCTTCGCGCCACCAACAATCGCGACGAACGGGTGCTCGGGCGAGCTGATCGTTTCGGAGAGGTATCGGATTTCCTTCTCGACGAGGAACCCGACAACGCGCGGTTTGCCCTCCATCAATTTCGGCACGAGGTACATCGACGAGTCCGTCCGATGGCAGGTTCCAAACGCGTCGTTGACGTAGACATCGGCGAAGCCAGCCAGCGTCGCGGCAAACGGGTCTTTGACATCGTCTTCCTGTTTGCGGTCCTCACCGGGGTTGAAGCGGAGGTTTTCCAGGACGAGTACTTCACCATTCTTCAGTGACTCGACCTTTGCTTTCGCGTCGTCACCCACCGTGTCCGTTGCAAACTGAACGTCCTGCCCGAGCAGTCCGGCGAGGCAGTCGGCAGCAGGTTTGAGGCTCATTGCCGGGACGACCTGGCCCTCGGGCCGACCGAGATGGCTCATCAGGATCAGCCGTCCGCCACGTTCCAGAACCGACTTGATCGTTGGCAGAGCCATCTGCACGCGCAGGTTGTCCGTCACTTCCAGCGCGTCATTCAGCGGCACATTGAAGTCCACTCGAACCAGGACTCGTTTCCCCTTGACGTCAACGGCGGCGACTGTTTTCTTCGGCATGATGCTTCTTTTTTGATGTTCGTGATCGGTCGTGGTTTCAGGATCAAATCCCGGTCGGTCGGCTCAACGGAGCAGATCCTACGCGTGGACTGGAAAGAGGTCGAGCGTACGCAATCGCGTGGTGGCCGCGAATCGACGCGATGGCCACGTATTGAAGAGTGGCAGGCGACTCCGTGGCGTGATGCTCGAAACGGAGTTTCGAGCCACGGTCCGCGCATGAAAAAACCCGACCAGACAAAGGTGTCTGGCCGGGTTATCTGATGTCACTGATGTGTCTCTGGTCGGTTGGCTTGCCTGGTTGACTTCCTTGTCAAATCAGGACTTCGTTCCCCTGGCGTTGCCCGACCCAGTGTCACTACGCAAGCTGCTTCTTCCGGCCGACGAGAGTGCGAACACGCTCGGCAAGCAAAGCACCGTCAAACGGCTTGCGAAAAGTCTCATTGAAGATGGTGCGGTCGAATCCGGCCGCATTGTCTTCATCGCTGAGCAGTCCAATCAGGACCGTTTCAGCATACTCAGGGTTCTTACGCAGGTTTGCAGCAATCAGCAATGCGTCATTACGACCCATGGCAAAATCGATGACAACCGCATCCGGGTGGAGAGATTCCGCCTGGATTCCTGCCTCAAAGCCACTCTGAGCGTATTCGATTTTGTAATCGTCAGCGCTCATCATGTCACTGAGACTGGCTCGGATAGGACCCTCTGCTCCAACGAGCAGAATCTTACCCATGGCTTCGTCTTCAAGTTCGCCAAGCGGCATCCCGTGTTCTTTCAGGAAGCGGATGAGGTGCTCTCGTGGAATCCGGCGATCCTGGGAACCAGGAATCCGGTAGCCACGAAGGCGACCTGAATCAAACCACTTGCTGACAGTTCGGGGTGCAACTTTGCAGATCTTTGCTACCTGTCCAGTAGTGAAGATCGTCTTCATCGCGGGCTCCAGTTTCACTTTCTATGCAGACATCGGGTCTTCACGCCAATCGTCTGCACCCCCCTACGATGGCTGGCTCTCCTAGCCGCCGGGTCCTTTCCTGAGAGCCACCGTTGGTGTCGGGTCGGGGCATGTCTCCAGTTCGTAACCTCGGCTGCTCCCGCCAAAGTCACCTGCCTTACGTCGGCAGAAACTACTGAGGACTCTAAAACTCCGTCTGCACTTCCTCGAGGAAACTCGTTTTCCAGGGGTCTTTCGTGCCCGATCAGAAACCAATCGCCTTGCAGTTTCTGATCATGAAGAGCAGTCCCTGCCCTTCCTGCACGAAAACGTCTTTGCAACCAGGTTGTGTCCACTGGCTCCCTCCATCCAGCAGGACGCAATGATCCGGTCGCCAACCGTGTGACCTTTACTTTCGACTCATACAGGCCAAAGACTTTAGGCCGATTGAGCCGGTGTGATGGTCACAGTCAGGGTTGCTGACAGTTGCGGTACCACGAGACCCCGTTTTCTGCGGAAAACTCGTGATTCCAGACCGGAGGCGAAAAACCGTTGCAGTCCAGAAGATCGACAGAATCGATCGAAACAGTACGAGCAGTTCCTGTGAGAGACCTTGCCAGCTTCAACCTGACGGTCAAAAGCGAGCAACCAACAGCAACCTTGCTGTCCGGGCTTCCTGCCCGACTGCCAGAACCGTTGCGACCGCAACAACCCATCGCCTACACCAGCATTCCCGGTTTAGCCGATATTTCCGGCAGCAATCCCTGTCCGGGTTTGATAATTGAAGCGGACGGGGCGCTCTGTAACGATTATTTCGGTTGTCATTGATTTTCCGTTTCTGCAGACCAGAGGTCCGACGAGTGCCAGACACAAATGATGAGGGCCGCATGCCCCACGAAATCGAGCCTTCCAGCGAGTCAGCAGCACTGATTGAAGAGTTGCTTCGAAAACTCCTCCGGGGCGAGTCATCAATAGAGGCCGTGTCCGGCCTGCTTTCGTTGAACTCCGTCGAGCGGCTGATTTCCCCTCCCAGCTCAGAACAAGAGGCGTCGCCACCAAACCCGTCAGCCGAAGTTCAAGCCTCCGCGCATATCCCCGGAGCCGTAATCGACCTCGCGCGAGAAACTCGATGTGGATTCCCGGAAGTTGTCTACGGACCTGGCAAGCCTCCCGAACTGGTTGTGAGAATTTTCGCCAGGCTGCTCGAGGCCGGACAAAGCTGCCTGGCGACGAGGCTTTCGGCTGAGCAGACCACCGCACTTCGCGAGGCGTATCCCGCAGCCGTCTTGAACGAAGTGGCCGCGACGGCTCGGATTGATTCCCCACACGCATCGCCACTTGCCGGGCGAGTGACCGTCGTGACCGCCGGCTCCGCCGATCGTCCGGTCGCCGAAGAGGCCATCGAGACGCTTCGCTGGATGCGGTGCCACGTCGACCTCATCGACGACATCGGCGTCGCCGGTCCCCAGAGACTGCTGGCCCGCGTTCCTGACCTGCGTCAAGCCGACGCTCTTGTCGTCGTCGCCGGAATGGAAGGCGCACTCCCCTCCGTCGTCGCCGGCCACGTCAGCTGTCCGATCTTCGCCGTCCCGACAAGCACCGGGTACGGGACAAGCTTCGGCGGAGTCTCCGCACTCCTGTCGATGCTCAACAGCTGCGCCTCAAATGTCGCCGTCGTCAACATCGACGCCGGATTCCGAGCCGCCTATCTGGCCGGCATGGTGGCCCGTCGAATCCGGTCGTAACTCAATGCAATTTTTTCGCCTCGCGCCTCTTCGTTCCGTTACTCTGCGTGAGACCGGACTTCGGATGGCGAGGCCCGTTCGCAGCAATTACGATGACTGCCAGTCAATCAACTCATCCGGGCAAGCACAGCAACGCGGCTTCTCAACAAAGATTGCAGACCAATGAGCCTCACCGATTTCGTCGAACCGCTGGGTGCCAGAATCCTCATCCGCAAGGACGAGGCCCGTCAGACGACGAAGGGAGGCATCGTCCTTCCCGATCAGGCCGAGATCCCCACAATCACCGGGCGAGTCGTGGAAATCAGCGCCCAGATCGCGCACGACGACGACTTCCCAGTCCGCAAGTACGACAAGGTCCTCTTCCATCCGAAGAACGCAATCCCTGTCGACTTTGAGTCAGACAACGTTCTGTTTGTTGTCGACATCGACGACGTCGTCGCCGTCTTCCGCCGCGCCAAAGACTCAGTGACTAACGAGAAATCGATCGACCTCAGCGAAGACGCGACCGATGACGACCTCGAATCCTGACCGTTCACTTTGCCAGGTAACCCGAAGCGTAACTTCAAAACGCGTCAGCGAGGGCGAACGTCGTCCGGCGCGCCCCTGCACACAGGTGTCCCATCAGCAGAACCGGCCCGCCCGCACTTCGCTATCTTCGTTCCTTCTGTTCACAACGAGCGCTCTACTTCCGCCGCAAAGCCCGGCCGGGCTTCGCACCCGTATGCGTTTCCCCGTCGAGCACCAGTTGCCCGTTCACGAAGACGAACCGAATCCCCTCGTTGTACTGAAACGGCTCTGTGTACTTCGCGTTGTCGATGATCGTTTCCGGGTCGAAGACGGTGATGTCCGCAAAGGCTCCCGGTTGCAGCAGGCCTCGATCTTTGAGCCCCACTTTCGCCGCATTCAGCGACGTCATCTTCCGCACGGCATCCTCAAGCCGCAGCAGTTTGAGCTCCCGCACGTAAACGCCGAGCACTCGCGGAAACGTTCCGAAGTTTCTGGGATGAGGATTTCCTTTTCGCAGCGGCCCCTCAATCGCGTAGGCCGATCCGTCTGACCCGACCGAACACCACGGCTGAGACAACGCGAGCGTCATGTCCCGGTCCGTGTGGTGAGCGTAAACCGTGCTGACCGAACCACCCTCGTCGATGAGCAGATCAAACAACTGGTCGAGGTCGTCCTCGCCGTCCTTCGGCTTTGGTCGCAGTACGAGGACACGATCCATCGTGAGCCCTCGATATGTCGAGTTCGCACTGATCAACATCCGCGACCAGTCGCCACCCACAGCCGTAAAGTGGTTGTACCAGCCGGGAATTCCGCTGCGGATGTCCCGTTTCAGCCGCGCCCGCAGCGACCGGTCTTTCAGCCGGGCGAGAAACTTTTCGCGTCCGCCTTCGTGAGCCCACGGCGGGATGATGCTGTCCAGGTTGTTGTTGCCGCGCGTGTACGGGTAAACGTTGGCCTGAATGTTGAGCCCCTCGTTCCGCGCGGCTTCGATCAGCGCGATCACCTCGTTCATTCGCCCCCAGTATTTTTCATCGGCGATTTTCAGATGAATGATGTCGACCGGAACTCCAGTCCGACGGCCCACTTCAATCGCTTCCTTGACCGCGTCGAAAACCTCGGTGCCTTCGTTGCGGATGTGCGTTGAGTAAATCGCACCGTGCTTCGCCACGACTGTGCACAGCTCGGAAACATCATCAACCGTCGCGAGCGAACCGGGCGGCATCATCACCTGGCTGGACAGCCCGAGTGCTCCGTCGCGCACAGCCTCGTCGAGCAGTCGCTTCATCATCGCCCTCTGTTTCGCGTCCGGTCGGTCAAACGAGTCGCCCATCGCCGCCCGCCAGAGATTGCCGATCCCCACATAAGACGCGACGTTGACCGAAACACCGCTCTGATCGATCAGGTCGAAGTACTCACCCAGCGTCGTGAGATCGTGCCCGGTCTCGCCGACCGTCACGTGCTTCGCCGACACCCGCCCCTGATACGGTCCGGCGGAACTGCCCTCACCCAGAACCTCCGTCGTGACGCCCTGCCGGATCTTGCTCTGCGCATGCCCGTCCTGCAGCAGGTTGAAGTCCGAGTGCGAATGAATGTCGATAAATCCCGGCGAAACGACGAGACCTTTGGCATCGAACTCCCGCTCCCCCGTCCCGGTCACTCGGCCGACGGCCACAACGCGATCGCCCTTCACCGCGACGTCCGCGTAACGCCAGGGATTCCCCGATCCGTCGACAACCCGCCCTCCGCGAATGACGAGATCAAAGTCCGCTCCGGAAACCGAAGTCGCAACCGCAGAAACCATCGCTACAGCGGTCAGCCAGCCAGGTTTCGATTTCATAACTTCGACCTCTCAACAAGCCAGATTGCAACGCGACCGCTTCTGCATGAAACACGATCGGACAGGGACAGGACTTTCAGTCTTCCATTTCCCGTGCTTTGGAAATTGCCGACGCCACGAGGCCAGCAGGCACAGACACAAGACCAAGTCCCACGAACAGGACGAGAACCGTAAACATTCGCCCGCCCAGGGTGACAGGATAGACATCGCCATAGCCAACGGTCGTGAGCGTGGTGACGGCCCACCAGAGGCTGTGAAACACGGATGTAAACGCCTGCGGTTGAGCATCTCGTTCAAAGTAGTAAATGCCGACGGCAGAAAAATACAGCAGCAGCAGCGTGAGAGAAATAAACAGAACGAACTCCTCACGGGCGATCAGAAACGCACGATGGAAACGGCGTATCGCCTTGCTGTACCGAAGGATCTTCAACGTTCGAAACAGACGAAGCAGCCGAAAGGCCCGAACCGTGCGGAGATCAACACCGGAAGCCAGGTAGAACGGCAGGATCGAAAGCAGGTCGATAATCCCGAAGAAACTGAAAACGAATTTCAACTTCCGCTCGGCAACATAGATCCGCAGCAGATACTCAAGAGTGAACAGTGCGACCGTGGTGGCTTCCACGTAATGCAACCATCGGCGAGTCTCTGCATCGAGGTCTGGAAGAGTCTCAATGGAAAACGTGGCGAGCGAAACGACAATCAGCGTCTGTATGACGACATCGAAGATGCGGCCAGCTCTTGTGTCGTTTTCCTCGATCGTTCTTTTCAATGTCTCCACTTCGATGCCTTCATTCAGAATAAAAGTCGAGTCGGCGACCTGCCGCCGGCCACAGGCTGTTATTTTCGACCAGATTACCGTAGTGAAACTCTCAATGCTCCTTCGGCGACGGTCGTCTTAAAATGAGCCGGATGACTTTTCTACTCTCAGGTTCCGCAGACGCGTTGTCATCTCGTCTGAGAGTCCGGCAACCTGAGCAACATCCAGGATGAGGGATAACCGGTGAAAATCTGGGTCGACGCTGACGCCTGCCCGGGCGACATCAAGGAACTGCTGTTTCGCGCGGCGGAGCGAACGAAGACTCAGGTGACCCTCGTCGCGAATCAGCCGATGCGGACGCCTCTGTCGGATTTCATCGACAGTCTGCTGGTGCCGTCCGGCTTGAACGTGGCGGACCAGCGGATCGTCGAACTGCTTGAGCCCGGCGACCTGGTCATCACCGCCGACATCCCGCTCGCGGCGGACGCGATCGCCAAAGGCGGAGAAGCGTTGAATCCGCGCGGCGAGCTCTACACGAGCATCAACATCGGCGAGCGACTGGCCTCGCGAAACCTGCTCGACGAGTTGCGGGGCGAGGGTCTGATCACCGGAGGCCCGTCGAACTTCAACGCAAAGGACCGGCAGGCGTTCGCGAATCAGCTTGATCGCTGGCTGACCGCGGCGATCCGAAAAGCACGCTCGGGCTGAGTGCGTTGCGGTCCGGTGCTGTTTCACCGGACTGATCGCAATCCCGGGTGGGACGGCACGGCCTCTGCGTCGGTCGTTTAACGTTGAGCCGCAGGCGAGAACTTCGGTGGCGGAGCTCGCG
>JAQBVJ010000025.1 GCA_027623235.1 Planctomycetota bacterium | reverse complement strand
GAATCCTCACGCTGCACCACACACGAATCAAACTCACCGGATAGAATACACTACACAATTACCCCCAGCTTTTCGCGAAGAACCGTAATGCACTGGTCCCGCCTGCCGCTCTGCGGCTTTTCGAGATGGGCGATTGGATTTCTCTCGATGTAACCCATCTTCTGTGCCCAACGAAATGGGCGTTGAACGGCAACGATGCAACCGCGTTTGTGCCCGTCAGCCCAATCAGGATGAGCATCGACCCATTCCTGGACATGGTAAGGCTGCAATTGGTCAACGTTGAGTTGCGGGGCGGCCTTCAGGAACCACTGGCAACGTTCACGATACCAGTCGTAGGTACGAGGGGCGCGATGCTTCAGGGTCCATTCAAGAAAAGTGTCGAATACCCCAGCAACAGACTGAGTGCTGACTGTCCGTTTCGCGGGTCGGGCCATCAGCTCGTGAAAACGTTGAAAAGCACTCTTTCGATCGGGGCCGAGGTTATGCCTCTTTCCATTGATCGTAACGAACCACGCTTTTCGATCTCGACGATACCACGGCTTTGGTGAACGCGCCATTTCAAACCTCCCAGCTCTGGTTAAAGAAAAACCGAAGAGCAGGCTGAAAGGCTTGCGGGCCCCGTGTTGCAGCACGGGGCCTTTTCTGTACCAGAATTCTGTACCGTAGCAAGAGAATTCTGATTCGAAGTGACGTAACTCGTTATGTCGTAAAGGGTGGCTAACCGGATTTGAACCGGCGACCTCCGGAATCACAATCCGGCGCTCTAACCAACTGAGCTATAGCCACCATGAGGCCGAAGTCGGCGACAGGTGCGGTAAGTTACCTGGGCTTTGACCCGGATTCAACGGAAGAGGTGATCGTCAAATCTGACGTTCGGGCACGAAAATTCTCCGGCGCGGGCGTCTCGATGTGTTATGGCAATGTCTGAGGTGAACGATCGGCCGCCGCTCACGGCGAGGGCGTCTCGTCGGAGACGACTGTGTACTCCTTCGGCAGATTCGCCGGGGCGTAGCCGACTCCTGCCTCGGTCCGGCGAATGACGCTGTCGTGGATTCTGGATCCTTCCGGAATCCGTCTCGTCGCCTTCGGCCAGACTTTCCAGAAGCCCGTTCGCGATTCGTGCTGTGAGGCTTTGTCTTCGGGATTCGGGTGGATGCGGTCTCGCCAGCCTGTTTTCAGTTTGAGACCAGCCGCCTCACACCGGTTGAGCATCCACTTCAGGGAGCCATCCGAAAGACCGCTTTCCGGGTACGAACCACCGACGTCGGAATGAACTCCAGGGAACCAGACCTGGTAAATGACCTGCGCGTTCGTTTTTCTGCTCTCATCCCAGAGTATCACCGGAAACTTGCGGCGTTTTTCGTCGATGGACACCGCGTGATATCCGTGCCGGATTTCCGGATGCAGCGTCACATCGAAAAACCGATGACGGCTGTAGAGGTGCCCCAGCGAGCCGACCGTGTCCCAAACGCCGATGCAGTGCATGTTGCACTCGTGAGAACACGTCCGCTTGAAATCGGCGGCGATGTCGTCGTTGCCCCGTGCGTTATAGAGCAGCGATGCGTACGGGATGAGGTTTTTGCTGCCTCGCTGCATGACTCCCAGTTTGCAGATCATCCCGGCGAGTGATCGCACGGTGTAGGCACCTCGACTGAAACCGAACAGGTAAACGTGATCGCCTGGCTGGTGGTGGTCCATGAGGTACTCATACGCGTCCTCGATGTTCGTTTGCAGGCCCCAGCCGAAGGCAAGGCCCAGAGTTTTCCCGACTTTCTTGCCCATCACGCGACCCAGCGGGCTGAACGTGCCCAGGCCCGGGTCGTAGTAGGTGTGCTGAGAATCGTTGCGGACGAGCTCTTTGTACGTGTTCACGACGTTTGTGTTGTGGCGTCCGAACTGGTTCCCGGTGCCGTCGCAACAGATGACAATGTTTCTTCCCATTGTTTTCCTCTGCTCATTCGGTCTTCATGAGGGAGGCATTTGCCCGCAGGAACAGTACCAGAGCAGTGGCCGTTTCCTCACTGTGTCCTGACCAGAGTTGAACATTCCCTGCAGATTCCTTCTGCTTCGTCCTCAGCTTTTGCCTGTTTGACACATTCTGCAGCCGACCGTGGCCGGATGACTCATGACTGAAACAACCGATTCCCGGCAGCTTGTCCAGCGATTGAACGAGGGAGTGCTTGAGCCTCTCAAATCGATGTTCGTCGGTAAGGACGAGATCATCGATCTGCTCGGTGTGTGCCTGGTCGCCGGAGAAAACCTGTTTCTGCACGGCCCGCCGGGAACGGCAAAGAGTGCCCTCGTCCAGGCACTCGCGCGGCAACTTGACGGAAATATGTTTGACTATCTGCTGACGCGGTTCACCGAGCCCAACGAGCTGTTCGGTCCGTTCGACATTCGGAAACTGCGTGAGGGTGACCTCGTCACAAATACCGAGGGCATGCTGCCGGAAGCGGATTTCGTGTTCCTTGACGAGCTCCTCAACGCGAACAGTGCGATTCTCAACAGCCTGCTGATGGCTCTTAACGAGCGGGTCTTCCGCCGCGGCCGCGAGACGCGCAAGTTGCCGGCTCTGATGTTTGTCGGGGCGAGTAACAATCTGCCCGAGGATGACGCTCTGGGTGCTCTGTTCGACCGCTTTCTACTCCGCGTCCCGTGCGACAACGTCGATGTCGAGCAGCTTCATGACGTCCTGGTCGCCGGCTGGAAACTGCAGCGGAACGAGCAGAACGGCAAGGCGACTCTCACGGTGGCCAATGTCGCGCAGTTGCAGCAACAGATCCTCGATGTCGACCTGACCTCGCTGCTGCCGAAACTTGTCGACGTCGTGCAGCGACTGCGGCACGCCGGCATTCGCGTTTCCGACCGGCGGGCCGTGCGACTTCAACGAACGATCGCGGCGAGCGCTCTCATCGCAGGTCGAACCGAAGGCCGACTGAGTGACCTCTGGGTGATGCGCTACATCTGGGACTCGGAAGAGCAACAGGGAATCCTGGCATCGATCGTGCAGGACGTCCTCGCCCAGGACACCGACGAGACCGCGCGGCATCCGCGAGCTCGCGGGACGGACGCGCCCGATCCGGAACAGCTCGCGCGGGATCTCGACCGGCTTGAGGAGCGGCTCCGCCAGGCGGTGGTATCGAAAGCCGATCAAGCCTTCCATCAGGACCAGCTTGGCCTGCTGGCGGCCCGTTGCCAGTGGGTCGACGACGAACAGAAGCGGGCGTTTCTTGATGAGCGAGTGAGCACGCTCTGGGAACTCGCCAGTCAGTAGGACGGGCTCCGCCTGACGGAGTACCGTTGCTTGCCGCTCCGCCGGATGTTTGACTTTGAATTTCCGACTTCGTCAGGCGGAGCCTGACCTGCGAGTGAGTCTGTATCCTCAACTTCTTATACTCTCCCGTGAAATCACTCCGCACCCGGGTTCAAGGAACACGATATGAAACTCCGCTTCTTCAGTCTCGCTTTGCTCCTTCTTGTCACGACGGCAGCGTCCTCAGCCGACCCGATGAAGGCACTCATCATCGACGGTCAGAACAACCACGGCGTCTGGCCGAAGTCGACGTTCATGATGAAGAGCTACCTCGAACAGACTGGGCTGTTTGAGGTCGACCTCGCTCGAACAAAGTTCACGATGAACGGCGACAACCATCTCGCGAAATACTCGATCCCGGGTTTCAAGACGGAGGCAAAGAAAGCCAGCGATCCGGACTTCAAGCCGGACTTCTCAAAATACCGCGTCGTGATTTCCAACTTCGGGCACGGAGCCATGCCGTGGCCGCAGGAGACTCAGGACAGTTTTGTGAAGTACGTTCGCGGCGGCGGCGGACTCGTCGTTGTTCACGCGGCTGATAATTCTTTCGGCGACTGGGCTGAGTACAACACGATGATCGGCCTGGGTGGCTGGGGCGGCCGGAACGAGAAAAGCGGCCCGTACGTGTACCTCGACGATGCCGGCAAACTGGTTCGCGACGAGTCCAAAGGCAGCGGCGGTCATCACGGCAGCCAGCATCCGTTTTCCATCGTCGTGCGTGACACCGAACATCCCATCACAAAGGGAATGCCTCGCGAGTGGCTGCACGCGAAGGACGAACTGTACGACAAGCTGCGAGGACCGGGTCAGAACATGACCATCCTCGCCACGGCCTACGCGAGCCCCGATCACGGCGGATCCGGCCGGCACGAGCCGATGCTCATGACAATTTCCTACGGCAAGGGACGCGTGTTTCACACGCCGATGGGCCACGAAGCCTACTCACAGGAATGCGTCGGGTTCATCACGACGATCCAGCGGGGAGCCGAATGGGCGGCCACAGGAAAAGTCACGCAGGAGCTTCCGAAAGATTTTCCGAAAGCCGAACAGGAGAGCTCGCGAAAGTACGAAGACTGAAGCCAGCCTCTGCCCCTGAGAGTCAGGGCCGCGGGAAGCCTCGATTTTTGCGATTTTCTGGAAAATCCCACTTAAACGGTGGATCAAAGCCGGCTCGCTGCGGGTTTTATTGCAGACAGAATGAACGTTGCCGGTCGAAGCGAGTTCGGCCGGGTTTTTGCCGCGAAGAACGCGGCCGTCAATTTTTGCGATCTCTTCCCGCGTTGGCTCTGGTTGAGCCGACAATCAAGGGTCATCCGCCCCGTCCGGGGTCTCAGTACCAGTTTTGGAGTAGCACGATGAAACGATGGGGTGGAATTCTTCTTGTCATTCTGGCTGTCACAGTCACAGCAGATTTCGCAGCAGCTCAGCGTCCCGAAGGCGATCGTCCCCGTGAGGGCGGCGAAGCCGGCCGGCCGGGTGGCGGACGACCAGCTGAGGGCGGACGACCGGGTGAAGGACGGCCGGGCGAAGGCGGACGCGGCGGACGGCCGGGCGAAGGTCGTCCTGGTGAAGGTCGTCCTGGTGAAGGCGGTCCGGGACGCGGTAGTTTCGGTGGATTTGGCCTGTCACCGATTCAGGCAGCTCTTGACACCGACAATGATGGCGTGATCTCCGCGAAGGAAATCGAAAACGCTGTCGTTGCTCTGCGAACTCTCGACAAGAACAAAGACGGCAAACTGGATCGCGATGAACTGCGACCGCCGCGACCAGAAGGCGGCTTTGGTGGTGGACCGGGCGGCGGACGACCAGGTGAAGGCGGACGACCGGGAGCCGGTGCCCCAGGTGGACAGGGCGGAAGCTTCGCCGATCGAATTCTGGCATTTGACAAAGACAAAGACGGCAAGATTTCGAAAGAAGAAGCTCCGGAATTCCTGCAGAGGGGTTTCGAGCGAATGGACACCGACAAAGACGGTTTCATCAGCAAGAAGGAAATTGACGAGCTGTCTTCCCGCTTCGGTGGCGGTGGCGGACGTCCGGGTGCAGGCGGCCGGCCGGGTGGTGAAGGCGGACGACCGGCGCGACCTGAAGGCGGCGCGGGCGGACGGCCAGCGCGACCTGAAGGCGGCGCGGGCGGACGACCGGCGCGACCTGAAGAGAAAGACGGCGGTGCCGACAGTCCTCGTCGTCCAGCTGGCGACGATGCCTGAGTCTGACTCAGACTGAAAATCTTCGCGGCCCGGGCAGATTCTGTCCGGGCCGTTTTTGTTTCAGCGGGGTTTGTCGTCGATCCGTGTCCGGCGAGTTGCGCAACATTCGCCTTCGCTCACGCTCCAGGTCATGAAAAAACGACCTGATTTCTGGAGAGAATTCCATGCGATTTTCCCGCCGAGTGCTGATGACCCTTCCGGTGCTGGCAGCCCTTCCGCTGTCAGTATTCGCACAGCCTGGCCCCGGTCGTGCTCGCCCGTCCGAGCCGCTGATGTCGGTCCTCGACCAGAACGGTGATGGGGAACTCTCGGCAGCCGAGCTGAAAGACGCGGCGAAAACGCTCAAAGTGCTAGACCAGAACGAAGACGGAGAAATCGTCCGCGATGAAATCCGCGCTTTCATGATGAGCCGATTCGGTGGCCAGCCTGCTCGGCGACCCGGTGGAGGTGGACCTGGTGGAGATGCCGGCTCGGCCCGCAGCGGCGGACCCGGAAGTTCCGGCGCCAGCACGCTCGAACGGTCGGGACTGAAGATTGGCGGACCGGCTCCCGACGTGAAAATCTACGATGCCCAGGGCAAGGAATTTTCACTGAGCAGCCTGCGAGGCAGCCACACGGTGCTCGTCTTCGGCTGCCTCACCTGACCGCCTTTCATCAGAAACGTCCCCGGTCTGGAGACGATCCATCGCGATTTCGCGGACAAAGGTGTCAAGGTGTTCTTCGTTTATAAATCGCTCGCTCATCCCGAGGGAGGCAGCAACAGCTACATCCGCCCGGTCAATCTGCAGGAGCGACTGATGCATGTGGCCGAGGCGAAAAAAACGCTGGGCGCGACCGTGCCCTGGCTGGTCGACACGATGGACAACGATCTGAAACACGCTCTGGGAGATCGACCGAACTCAGAATTCGTCATCGACCCGGACGGGAACATTGCCGTCATGCGCGATTGGAGCCGACCGAGCGAACTGCGAGCGGATCTGGAAAAGCTTGTCGGGAAAGTTGAGAACCCGACGCAGATCAGCGATCTCGATCTGAAAATCGAAACCACGCCGAAGCCGGCGGCCAGCGGAGTCGTCGAGCGGGTCAAGACGCCCGGTTCGATGCAGGCACTTCACGTCGTGCCTCAGGAAGGTCAGCACCCGTTTTACGTGAAGCTGCGTGCTGAGGTCGATCAGCACGTCCTGCGCGGCCGCGAAGGAAAAATGTACCTCGGCTTCCACCTTGACCCGTTGTACCACGTCCACTGGAACAACCAGGCGAAGCCGCTGACGTTTGAGATTGCCGGCGCGGAGGGTGTTCAGGTTTCTCCCGGTGAAGGCACCGGCCCGAAAGTCGAAGTGGAGGCGGACATCGACCCGCGCGAATTCCTTGTCGACATCGAAGCGGACTCCGGCAAATCGTTCGAGCTGACCGTCAAGTATTTTGCCTGCAACGACGAGCAGGGCTTCTGCATTCCCGTCACGCAGACCTACGTCGTGCACCTCGCCCAGGATCGCGACGCGGGCAACCCCCGCCGCGGTGGCAGTCGCGGAGGACGGCCCGAAGCAGGACGACCTGAAGCAGGTCGGCCCGGCGAAGGTGGGCCGCCTCAAGGGAACCGCCCACCCGGCGGATTCACCGCAGACCGTTTGATGCAGATGGACCGGGACAAAGACGGCAAGCTCAGTCGCGAGGAACTGCCGCCTCAGATGCGGGAACGGATGAGCCGCATGGACACAAACGGCGACGGCTTCGTCGATCGCAAAGAAGCGGAAGCCGTCGAACGAAGATTCGGTCAGCAGGGCGGCACGCGTCCCCGGCCCCGCTGAAATCACGCAAAGCGCCGTAGGACGGACGCCCACGTCCGTCAGCGCTCTTGCCTGGTTTTTGAACAAATGCTCGACGGACGGACGTGGGCGTCCGTCCTACGGAGGGCCGGTCACCGCACGGCGCCGCCGTTGCAGTTGATGACCTGGCCGGTGACGTACGACGCGTCGGGGCTTGCGAGGAATCTTGCCAGACGCGCGATGTCGTCCGGAGTTCCCCAGCGGCCGAGCGGTGTCTCGTTGAGCACACGCTGTTGCCAGCTCTCGCTGGCTTCCTCGCCCCACGACGTGCGGATCCAGCCGGGGGCGATGCAGTTAACACGGACACTGGGAGCAAGGCTCGCGGCCAGCGACCGTGTGAATCCCATGATCGCATTCTTCGAAGTAGCAAACAGTTCCCCGCTGTCGCCCTCCATCCCGCGGTCGGCCTGATCCCAGCCGATGTTGAGAATGCAGCCGCCGCCGGCTTTTGACATCCGATTTCCAACCGCCTTCGACAACAGCACGGTCGAAGTCACATCACCGTCGAGCAACTGTTCCAACTTCTCTTCGTACGGAAGCCGGGCCCCGTCACCGGTCAGCAGGTCGATGCCGGCATTGTTCACCCACACGTCAATTGGCGAAAAGCAGCTCCATGCCGAATCGATCAGGTCGCGCAGGACGTCGCGATCGCGGATGTCTCCCTGAATGACCGCAGACTGGCGACCGAGCGACCGGATATCCGCGGCGACTTCGTGAGCCGCATCGAGAGAACCTCGGCAGTGTACGACGACGTCCGCGCCTGCTCGGGCCAGTTCCAGCGCGATTGCGCGACCGATCCCGTTGGACGAGCCGGTCACGACCGCGTTCATTCCGATGAGGCTGGCAAATTGAGGCTTGTTTGTTTCGTCTCGATCGTATTCCGCAGCGGTCACTGGAATCTCCGTTGATCTGCTTTCCGGTGGGATCAATACCGAGTCGTGGTAGTGCGGCCCGCACTCGTCGCTCGTTGACGCTCTCCCCGGGTCACTCATAGAATCGCCCGCCGGTTCGGATTCATCAATTCTTAACCGATGCGTGAAGCGATTCACAGAACGAAGCCTCGCAGGAATCCAGGCTTCCCTCTCGCTTGCGAACTCCTGAAATCAACGCAGCACCGAACTTACGGAGATCCGAGGTGACTGAAACCACGGCCACTGCCGCCACGCCGCTCAACGTCGAAGAAGCCGTCCGAAATCGTTACAGCGGAGCTGCACAGGCACAGGAGGCCGCGCTGTGCTGCCCTGTCGACTACGATGCACGGTATCTTGAAATCATCCCGCAGGAAATCATCGATCGCGATTACGGATGCGGCGATCCTTCGAAATACGTCGAGCCTGGCGACACAGTTCTCGACCTGGGTTCCGGCGGCGGCAAGATCTGTTACATCGCTGCTCAGGTGGTTGGAGCCGAAGGCAGGGTCATCGGAGTTGACTGCAACGACGACATGCTGGGCCTCGCCCGATCGTACCAGGACCAGATTGCCGAAACGCTCGGCTATGCCAACGTTGAATTTCACAAAGGCAGAATCCAGGACCTCAAGCTGAGCCTCGACCAGCTCGACGGCTACCTTGCCGGGAACCCGGTTCAATCGAGTGCTGACTGGCTGGAAGTCGAAGCGCAGACACAGCGGCTGCGAGACAGCTCGCCAATGATCGAGGACGAGAGCGTCGACGTCATCGTGTCAAACTGCGTGCTGAACCTCGTGCGCGACTCGGACAGGAAGCAACTGTTCTCAGAGATGCACCGCATCCTTCGCCGCGGCGGGCGAGCCGTCATCAGCGACATCGTCTGCGACGAGGCTGTCCCCGATGGACTCCGCAACGATCCGAAACTCTGGAGCGGCTGCATGAGCGGCGCGTTCCGGGAAGACGAATTTCTCCAGGCATTCGAAGAGGCCGGTTTTTACGGAATCGAAATCGTCTCGACGCAACAAGAGCCGTGGGCCGTCGTTGACGGGATTGAATTTCGCAGTATGACCGTGCGAGCTTGGAAGGGAAAAGAGGGGCCGTGCATCGAGCGGAGCCAGGCCGTCATCTATACCGGCCCGTGGAAGGCGGTGATTGACGACGACGGACACCGCCTGAATCGAGGTCAGCGCATGGCCGTCTGCGATAAAACGTTCCAGATTTATTCCTCACGCCCGTACGGCGATCAAATCATCCCGGTCCCGCCCCAGCTTGAGATTCCACTCGAAGGAGCGGCCTCGTTCGACTGCTCGCATTTCGGTGTGCGGGATCCGAAAGTGACAAAAAACGGGACGCTCTCTTTGACGCGGCTTCCCGACGAAGACTGCTGCGGCCCTTCAGGCTGCTGCTGAGGTTTCGCGGCTCGCGAGCCGTCCTGCGATCAGTTTTCCGTCAGCTCCAGACACGGGTCCAGACCCATGCGGCGGTAGGATTCTGTGCGGTGCTTGTCCTGCTTCATCATGTCCTTGCGCTGTTTGTAGTGCAGCTTCTCCAGCTTGCGCTGGGTCTTCTGAAACAGCGACAGCCAGGAACTCATGAGCTCGCCGTGCTTGTTGGGCGTCGCCTGTTTGCGGAGGCTTGCCATCTTTTCCGGAGTCAGCACGCGCAGCAGTTCGTCTTCGAGTGACAGATAAAACCGGCAGCTGCCGGGATCTCCCTGCCGCGCGGATCGGCCGACCAGCTGCCTGTCGATCCTCTTCGAAGAGTGCATTTCTGTGGCGATGACATGGAGGCCGCCGGCAGTGGTCAGATCTTCGGTCAGTTTGATGTCGGTTCCGCGGCCCGCCATGTTGGTGGCCACGGTCACTTTGCCACACTCGCCAGCCTTCGAAATGATTTCAGCTTCTTCCTCGTGGTATCTCGCGTTGAGGATGTTGTGAGGAATTTCGCGGTCCCGCATCATTCGTCCGAGCGTTTCCGAGGCGTCGACGGACGGTGTGCCGATAAGAATTGCTCGACCGTCTTTCACCATCTGATCGATGTCGTCAATGATCGCTCGCCATTTGGCTTCGTTATTGGCAAACACACGTGAAGTCAGCTGTTTACGAATACACGGGCGATGAGTCGGGATGGCCGTCACTTTCAGGCCGTAGACCTTTCGGATCTCACCGGAACACTGGACTGCCGTGCCAGTCATCCCGGAAATGTACGTGTAAAGGCGAAAGAAGTTCTGAACTGTGATCCGGGCTGCCTCACCGGACGCGGCCGTGATCGGGACAAGTTCTTTCGCCTCGATCGACTGGTGGAGGCCGTCCTGCCACTTGCGTCCTTCCATAATCCGACCGGTGCCTTCGTCGACGATACTGATCTCGTTGTCGACCACGACGTAGTCCCGGTCCAGGACGAAAGCAAATTTTGCGGTGAGGGCTTGCTCGACATGTTTGTAGATCCGCTCGGTATCGATCGAGTCGATCAGGGCCGGCTTGCCGAGCAGCAGCACTTTCCGGCAGCCCTGATCGGTGAGGTAAGCCGAGCGGCGTTCCGGCTCATAAACAAAATCGACGTTGGCTTCCAGGTGCGACACGGCCCGGTGGCACCAGCGAAACAGGCTCACTGTTGATGCGTCATTCGGCATGGTCAGGCCGATGATCAGCGGCGTCCGCGCCTCATCGATAAGGATGCTGTCCGCCTCGTCAATGATGACCGCATGGTGACCTCGCTGAACCGGAGCTTCTCCGCCGGCCGCCACGCTGAACAATGTCCGACGTTTCCGGCCGCCTGCCGCGACACCCTGCTTGAGGCGGTCCCTCAGCAGATCGAAGCCGAATTCCTTTGCCGTGCCGTAGGTGATGTCGCGCGCGTAGTTTTCCCGCCGTTCGTCGCTTTCCATCGGAGTCAGAATGCAGCCAGTCGTCAGACCGACGGCACCGTACAGGGGAGTCATCTCGGCCGCGTCTCGTTCGGCGAGGTAGTCGTTGACAGTGACGATGTGACTGCCTTTTCCCACCAGGGCGCGCAGCAGAGCGGGCAAAGTCGCGGACAGCGTTTTTCCCTCACCGGTCTGCAGTTCAGCGACGCCGCCTTCGAACATCGCGATGCCGCCCATGATCTGCACGGCGTAATGCTCCATGCCGAGTGTGCGCCGCGACGCCTCAATGCCCAGGCAGAAGACCTCTTCAAGAATCGTGTGCAGCGGAATGCCGGTCTTCGCTCGCCACTGAACGTCTTTCGCGCGGTCGAGCAGTTCCTGATCGGAAATGCCCTTCAACTGCCTCGAGTCCTGAAGGATGCGGTTAGCCTGTGCCCGCCAGCGCGACAGTCGCCCTTTTTGTGGACGACCCAGCGATTTGGAAAGGTGATATACCGAGCCGAGCAAGGGGTGACTCCTGAAGTCGCGCTGTCGCTGGATAATTCGGCCGAAAACTCTCTACGAGTACGCGGAACGGTGCATAGATAACGGATGGAATCAGACGGCGACAATATCAGCCGCCCTGTTGCGGCGTGATTCTCCTTTATGAAGACTCCGAACACGTCGTCTCAGTCAGGATGTACAGTTTATGTTCACGCCTAAGTGTCCACATCAATCCGCGTAATCGTCATAGTCTGTTCTGGTTACAGGACTTCCGTTGACTTGAGTGGTGACGTTGAGTCTCTCAATCGAGTGAGAGTTGCGCAATTGGCGAAAGTCTGAAGTCTTTTCTGTATTTGAGTTGACGTTCCTACAAGTTCGCCGAACGTTGCTGATGGCAGCTTGACCGGACGCGTCCTGCGCGTAGAATTGCTCAGTTCGGCCCAGCGGCAGGGACGCCCAACCAAGTGAGGACCTGGATCCTCGCCGAACCCACAAAAAACTGGTGATTTTCGCAGTACGAAGTGGCTGTGAAAACACCGGTGAAAGATTCTGGCGAGTGAGGCATCTCACTCTGGGTTTGGCTGCGACGGTTCGCTGATTCGCTGGCTGGAAGTCAGCATGCGGGCCGCTGCTTTACGGGAACGAGGGGTCGCGGGTGGCTGAATTCTCCCCCGATTTCAAAGAACAGGTTCGTTCCCGGACCGAAATTGTCGGACTCATCAGTGAGTCGCTGACGCTCATCCCGGCCGGAGCAGACTACAAGGCGCTCTGCCCGTTTCATGATGATCACAGCCCCTCGATGATGGTCTACCCGGATCGGCAGACCTACCGATGCTGGGTGTGCCAGACAGGGGGGGACGCGTTCAGCTGGGTCATGAATCGGGAAAGTGTCGGCTTTCGAGAAGCCCTGGAAATGCTCGCCAACCGGGCTCACATCGAGATCCCGAAGCGGTCTCAGTACGAGGTCGAGCAGGCGGCACAGAAATCCGACGTCTACGAAGTGCTGAAGTGGGCAGAAGGAGAATATCACCGCACGTTTCTCCACAGCCCGGAAGCGAAGGACGCTCGGGACTACGTGCAGGGTCGAGGCTTCACGGATGACACGATCGAACAGTTTCGTCTGGGATACCAGCCGCGCGAGTTTGACTGGTTGCAGCGAAAAGCCGCGACGCAGTTTGATCGAAAGCTGCTGGAGAGTGCTCAGCTGATTTCACCACGGAAAAACGGAACCGGATTCACCGACTTCTTTGTCGACCGCGTGATGTTTCCAATTCACGACGAGCGAGCTCGAACTGTGGCTTTTGGGGGACGTCTTATACCGGGCCATCCGGAGTTCGGCGGAAAGTATCTCAACAGCCGAGAGTCGCCGGTCTTTCATAAGAGCCGTGTGCTATTCGGTTTGAACCACGCACGAGATCCCATCAAGGAATCCGTCGGGACGATCGTGGTCGAGGGGTATACCGATTGCATTGCTCTTCATCAGGCAGGAGTCCGGAATGCTGTTGCGACACTCGGGACGGCTCTCACAGAAAGTCACGTGACTCGGCTTAAGGCGTTCGCGCCGCGAGTCACACTGGTTTACGACGGAGACAAACCGGGACTCGACGCGGCCAATAAGGCGGTTTCAACATTGCTGGCTCAGCAGATTGATCTGCGGGTCATGACGCTCGGCGAAAAGGAAGACCCGGCGGACTTCGTCGAGAAGCACGGCGGCGAGGAGTTTCAGAAAGTTGCCGACCAGGCGCCCGAAGCCTGGGAATTCAAACTGCAAAGAGAGATACAGACGAAAGGTGCCTCGACAGTCGATGCCCGGGAACGGGTGCTGACAGAGATGCTGACACTGCTCGCCCGGGTGCCGGGTCTGGCGGGGACAGCTCGCGAGGATTTGATACTGGGACGGCTGGCGACACGGCTGCGGCTCAACGAGTCCAGCATTCGCAGTCATCTGAAAAAGTCACGGTCGCAGGAACGTTCGACGCGAGTGGTTCGAGTCAATACTGCGGATCAGGAAGCGGCCTCTGAACAGGAGAGGCCGAAGGAAGAAAGGATCGACTTTTACAACAGACCATTGTCAAAGGATGACAAGCTGGAAAGTGAATTCCTGGAGTGCGTGCTGACTCAGCCGAATCTGATGGAGCAGGCTCGCCAGGAAATCGGAGTCGGAGACATCCAGAACCCGCATCTGAAATTGCTCGCGCAACTCGTCTATGACGTGTCCGAGCTTGGGGAAATCCCCACCTTCGATCGGGTGATGCTGGAGACAGAGCGAAACGAACTCAAAGGTCTGGCGATCTGGGTGACAGAGCAGGCTCGCCAGAAAGGGATCGAAAAAAAGCTCCTCGACGAAAAATCCGAAGACGGACTGCCGGTTCTTTTTCGAGAGAACCTGGACAGGCTGAAGTGGCGACGAGAGGAAATGTCCCACCGCAGTCAGCTCGAACAACAGTCGATGACTGGTTCGAGTGAGCAGGACGCTCTGGCTCGACTGAAGCAGGTTTCGGCCTTCCATCAGAAGCGAGCCGCAAAACGGTAACCACTTTCGAACACTCAGTTCGAAATGCGAAGTTCGGCGCGGAGCGTCGGAACGATGACCATCCAGACAAAGGAATCTGCTGTGCACAAAGTCGACGAAACACTCAACCAACTGATCCGCATTGGCAGCCGACAGGGCCACCTGACGTTCTCTCAGGTCAACGACTATCTGCCCAACGAAGCGGTCAGCGCTGAAAAACTTGACAACCTGCTGATGTCCCTCGAAGACCTCGGCATGGAAATCGTCGCTGACGAAAAAGTCACGAACGTCAAAGCGAAGCCGAGACAGAAGCAGAAGGTTCGACCCATCGACGGCGTCGACTTCGATCAGGACGAGGGCTCGCGCAAGATCGACGACCCGATCCGCATGTACCTCACGCAGATGGGTGAGATTCCTTTGCTGACGCGGCCCGAGGAAATTGCTCTCGCCAAAATGATCGAGGTCACGCGAAAGCGATTCCGACGCGAGTTGCTGGAAAGCGACTACGCGATGGCTCAGACGATTGAGGTGCTGGCTCGAGTGCACGCAAGCGAGCTCCCGTTCGACCGCACGATCAAAGTGTCGGTCACGGAAGGTCTGGAGAAAACACAGATTCTTGCTCGGATGCCGCACAATCTTCGCACGGTGCAGCACATGCGGCAGCGGTACGTTGAAGACGCACGAGCTCACGTGCTGGACGCCGGCTCGTCGACGGCCGATCGCAAAGAACGGGAAATTGGACTGAAAAACCGACGCCTGAAAATGGTGACTCTCGTTGAGGAACTGGGGATTCGAACGCAGCGTCTACAGCCGGTCATGAAAAAACTTGGCCAGATTTCACAGCGCATGACCGAGCTCGAAAAGCGGCTCAGCCGGATCCGCCGCATCGAGACTCCATCGGCCTCAGAAGAGAAAGCAGTGATCCAGGCCGAGCTGAAAGATCTGATGTTGATCACGCTCGACACACCGGCGTCACTTCGCGAACGGGTTCGCAGGATCAACCATCGCTTCAGCGAATATGAGAAGGCGATGCAGGATCTTTCCGGCGGAAACCTGCGACTGGTCGTCTCAATCGCCAAGAAATATCGCAACCGTGGTTTGAGCTTTCTCGACCTGATCCAGGAAGGAAACTCGGGGCTGATGCGGGCCGTCGACAAGTACGAATACCGACGTGGCTACAAGTTCTCGACTTATGCCACGTGGTGGATTCGCCAGGCAATCACGCGAGCCATCGCAGACCAGGCTCGCACGATCCGCATCCCGGTACACATGATCGAAACGATGTCGATGTTGCGTCGGGTCAGCAAGGACCTGCTGCAGGAACTCGGCCGCGAACCGACGGTCGAAGAGACGGCCGAAGCGGCTTGCGTGACAGTCGAAGAGGCCAAGCGGGTTCTCAAGATTTCCCGCCACCCGGTCAGCCTCGATCGGCCGGTCGGCGATGGTGACGACAGTTTCTTTGGCGATTTTGTCGAAGATAAAAGCTCCGACAATCCCGTGAGCTCAGCGGCTCAGGAGATGCTCAAGGAAAAAATCGACTCCGTCCTGAAGACGCTGACCTATCGCGAGCGGGAGATCATCAAGCTCCGCTATGGTCTGGGAGACGGCTACACCTACACGCTGGAAGAGGTTGGCCGCATCTTCAAGGTTACTCGCGAACGGGTCCGGCAGATCGAAGCCAAAGCCGTTCGGAAGCTCCAGCACCCGGTGCGAAGTCGCCAGCTCAAGGGTTTCCTGGAAGCGATCGCTGCTGTGAACTGACAGTCGCCTTTCAGTGTTCGAATCGAAGCCGCCTCAATTTGAGGCGGCTTTCTTATGCGCAGATTCTCTTTTGGATTTCCGCGGAAGCCGCGCGGAACCGCCCTCACTCACTGACAACCGACCGCGCTTCCCGCAGCAGGATTTCGGCGATCAGAACATCGTGCCATCCATCTTTCAGTTTGCCGGCCGTCAGCGCTGGCAGCTTTTCGGTCCGGATCGTTTCCGCCTGAGCCAGCGCGGCATTAGCGGCTTCCGTCTCACCTGTGCGGAACCGTGATAAAGCGAGCAAGGCATAAATACAAACGTCAGCGGAATTGGCTCGCCCGCTCAGATTCAGTGCTTGTTCGAGTGAGGGGATGGCTGCCACGTCTTCTCCCGCACGGTACTGAGACAGGCCACTGGCCAGCCGGAACCACATGTTGTCCAGATTTTTCGCAAGTGCCGTTTCGATGAGCCAATGGGCGTGACTTTGCGTCGCTGCATCCGACGCCGCCGACAGCAGGCAGGTCTTGCCGACCCGCTCAGCTGTCTCGGGATGATCAGTTTTCCTGAATAACTCCAGCATCCGTTTGCAGTGCCGTTTCCACGCATCCTGGTTGCCGATGTGAAGTTGAAGTACGGCACTGCGGTACCACTGCCAGACATCGTCCTCTGACACGGCGAGCAACCGGTCAAAGACTTCTGCTGCTTCCTTCAGTTTTCCGCCGGCAACCAACTCATCCGCCTGCGCGATCAGGTCTCGCGGGCTGGCTCCCAGGAAATGCGTTTGCAGTTCCTCGCGAAGGTGGTACAGGTCGTGCCACTGACTGTCGTTCTGGATGTAGGGAGCCCGGACTTGCTGTTTTGCGACGGCTTTGTCGTAGGTTTTCCGAGCCGTAACGGGATCGCCATTCTGAAACTGAGCCAGCGCCAGACCGTACAGATCGAAGAGTGCGTTGTTGCTGTCCATTCTTGATGCCAGGTTGTTTTCAAACTTGACGATCGCTCCCGTCGCGTTGCCGGATCGAAGCAACGCCATCGCCAGGGTGTTGCCGTAGGACTGTGAACCTCCTGATTCGTCGTCGGCAAGCTGAGCGTACTCAAGGGCGGTCGCCAGTCGTTCGGATGTGCGCAATTCTTCTGGAGCAGTCACAATCGCCCAGGCGATCGCGTTGTGGTAGTAGCCGCCGCTGTGGCCCGGGTTGTTTGCCAGATTATTTTCGTGGTTCTCGATGTCCTGTTTCGCCCGAGCGAGCCGCCGTTCCAAGGTGTAAGGAGTTCTTTGCCGCGGCTTCGGTGGCGCTGCTTTCGGAGGCTTGACCAGAAATTCAAATTCCCGGCCTTCCTGGACGGACCAGGTGAAGCTGACTTTTTCGATGGGGTCTTTCACCTCGGAATTCCGTGGCCGGGAGAAGATGTAGACGTTCGGCCTGTCACCACCGTATCCAGGATAGGGGCCGTTCAGTTCGATCGGGCGTCCCTGACCGTCGGTGGCGTCGATCTTCGCGACAAGGCTGCTGGCCGTTTGACCGGACCAGCGAAGGACAATGTGCGGCAGCTTGCAGTCGACGGTGAGACTGCCAGGTTTGCGATTGTCACTTTCCACACTCACTTCGACCTGCACGTTGCCAATGCTGGTGCTGTGGGAGTAACCGCCGGAGTTCTTCGGGACCACTCCATTGTAGGTCGCTTTCGTTCCGCCCCCTCCCGCCGCGATCAGTTCAAACTCAACGCCCTGGCATTTCTCCTTTTTGCGCAGGTATTGAGTTTTGTTCGCCGCCGGGAGTTCGAGATCCTTGACGGTCCACAGCTCGGACTCGTCGAAGTTCTCTCTCTTTTCGATCCGGTAAAACTTCGTTGCGAGCTTCCACGCCTGTTCTTCCTCGCAAAGCTGGCTGATGTCGTAATGGTTCAGCGAGTTTCCGAGCGCGTCGCTGACGGTCATTGAACGGGACTGCCACCGATTCGTCGACTCGCCGTTTTCTTTCACCTGAAAGTCGTAGTTAAGTTGCGTCCGTTTGCGAATGTACGAACGGCCGTTGCGAGAACTTTGCGACTCGCTGAGTTCGCCGGCCACGCTTGTCAGAGTCACCGTCAGGTCGTTCATCGTTTTCGTGACTGGCAGTTCTTCGGGTTTCCAGACGGGATAGCTACCCTTGGTCGGGCTGGGATCCGTGATCTGAAACTCGCCGACTTTCGTACCCGCCAGGTCGTACAGCCTCACGGTGAACGTGTCGCCTTCGTGCCGGAAAGCGGGCAGTCCCGACGTGACGATGATTGATGTGTATTGCTCGCCATGACTGTGGGCGGAAACGGACTGAAACGGTCTTCCGCCGGACCCGGAACTCCCGTGAGCGTGGTGAGCGTGTCGACGCGCGTCGTTGTCACTGTCTTCAATTTCGCAGCCGTGCGAGTCGACCACGGTCGAATGAGCCCACCAGTCGAAGTCGAGGGCTTTTCCTGTGATCGCATCCCGGCGTGAAAGCCACAAAACAATTTGGTCCTTGCTCGTTCCCTGGTTGATCGTGCGGGACCTGCCGCTCGGGAAAAACTCGAACCCCTGGGTGGGGAACTCGACTTCGTATTCGTGCAGTTTTCCCCAGGTCACCGCTTCGAGAGCCAGGATCGTCCCGTCCGGCATCATCACTTCCTGCAGAGAACTTCCGGTCGGAATCTCTGGTTCGATCGCCGCCATCAGGCCGACGAAGACGCCGAGAAGAACGGTGAGTCCCGCAAACGCCACAAACATAAACATCAGTGGCGAAAGAGTTCATTTTGATGAGGTGGCTGTCTGCGAAGCATCTTTCGATTCAGTCGACATGTCGCCCTCTGGAATTGTGATCTCTGTCCGAATGTTGTTGCCTGTCGGATCAGAAATGCGTGGAATCAATTCTCGAAATCTGAGTATATTCTGCCGAGCCTGAAGGTCAGTTTACACCACACGACAGGTTACACCACACGACAGGCGAGATGCATCGATGCCGATTCGAGCAGAATGCAATGGTTGCGGACGGAAGCTGAAGGTGAAAGACGCAGCAGCCGGCAGCCGGATCAAATGCCCGGACTGCGGATCGGTCGTCAGGATACCCGATGCCCCTTCCGTAAGTGTCGCTGCCGCACCAGAACGGCGGAAGAAAGCGACCAGCCGCAGGTGACCGGACGAAGATGAAGGTGATCTGGATTTTGGAGCACTCGCGTCGATGGCGGCTGGCTCACAGTCGCTGGGAGTCGGCGAACTTGAGGCGTGCCTCAACTGCGGACGCGATGTCGGCAGCAAGGCCAGAGAATGTCCGCACTGTGGAGAAAATCTGCGCGAGCTGAAAGCCGAGCTCAAGGAAGACGCCCGCCGCGAACGGATCCGCCAGGAGAAAGAAGAAGAACGCCACGCGAAGCAACTGCTTGCGAGCACCGTCGTTGACGACGACGAAGGCGGCGGAGTGATGGGCTACCTTATTTTCTTCATGATCTTCGTCGTCGGAAAGGTCATCCTCTACTACACGACCGGCTCGTTCATCATCCCGCGCCGGTAACGCCTTGCCGACAATTCCAGTCACACGGCAACGGATTCCGCTTCCGACTTGGAATGGGGTTCGGC
Source organism: Planctomycetota bacterium (assembly GCA_027623235.1). GTDB lineage: Bacteria > Planctomycetota > Planctomycetia > Planctomycetales > Planctomycetaceae > JAQBVJ01. The sequence goes on along the minus strand of JAQBVJ010000025.1, from coordinate 50,226 downwards.
ACGCTCAGAGATGCTGTAAGTGTCGAGATCTTTGCCCGTGTACGAAACCAGTAGTTCCGCGACAAAGCCCAGCGAAATCGCTTGAGCTCCCAGCAGGAGCGACGCGATCGAGTAGGCCAGCAGCGGTCGGCCTCCGATATCTCCCAGGCCTGTCACGCCGAACACGTTGGTACGAAGCCACGTCATCGCCAGCCAGGTCATGCCGACTCCCCCGAGTCCGAACAGCGTCAGGCCGATTCCGCCCATCAGGTGCTGAGGTCGCTGTCCGTAACCGGTCAGAAACTTGACCGTGCACAGATCAAGGAAGCCACGCAGAAATCGTTTCATGCCGTACTTTGAGTGTCCGAACTGACGTTCGCGATGGTTGACGGACAGCTCGGTGACTTTGAATCCGCGTGCGTGGGCGAGCACCGGGATGAAGCGATGCAGCTCGCCGTAAATTCGGATTTCGTGAGTCACCTCGCGTCGGAAAAGTTTCAGTCCGCAGTTGTGATCGTGCAGCACGAGTCCCGTGAGCCGGCCAACCATCCAGTTGAAAACCTTGCTCGGCTTCGTCTTGTGCCACGGGTCAAGCCGTCGCTGCTTCCAGCCGTTGACCACGTCGAAACCGTCTTCGAGCTTCGCGATGAACTTCGGAATCTCGGACGGATCGTCCTGCAGGTCAGCGTCCATCATCATGATGTAGTCGCCGTCGGCCGCTCTCATCCCGGCCGTCAGAGCGGCGGCTTTTCCGAAATTTCGCCGAAAGCGGATCCCGGAAATCCGGTCGTCAATCCTGCCGGCTTCTTTCACGACGATCCAGGACGAATCTGTTGAGCCATCGTCGATAAAGATGACCTCAAAGCTGATGTCGTTCTTGTCGCAGGTATCGATAATTTCGCGACAGAGCTCCAGGAGGCTCTCTTCTTCATTGAATAATGGAACAATGACTGACAGTTTCATGGGAGGCCTCCGCAGCAGTCGGGCCGCCTCGCGGGAGGCCTCGAACAGTGAGTTCCTGAGTGAGTCTTCGGTCAGTCTGGCAAAGCGGAAGCGGAACATCAACAGGCGATTAATCTGCCCTCGTTAAGCGAGCAGCTCCGGAATCAACTCTCCGCCGAATTGAGAGAGCTGCATATACCGCCCCGCGTGGAGATAGGTCAGCTTGTTGTCGTCCAGTCCGAGCAGATGCAGCATCGTGATGTGGACGTCACGGATCGGGTGTACGACTTCGACGGCTTCCGCGGCAATGTCGTCGGTGGCTCCCCGTTTTACACCCCCTCCCGCAAACCACATGGTCATGGCATCGACGTTGTGACCGCGGCCGAGCGCTGTGACTCCGCCGCGATAGTTGTTGTCGGGGGTGCGGCCGAATTCTCCCGTCCAGACGACAAGCGTGTCTTCGAGCATTCCTCGTGCCTTGAGGTCTTTGATGAGTGCCGCGATTGGCTGGTCGACGCTGGCAATTCGGGACCCGTGACCTCGTTCAAGATAATCGTGGCTGTCCCATCCGCCTGAGAAGATCTGCACGCACCTCACGCCCTCTTCGACAAGCCGCCGGGCCATCAGGCACTGCTGACCGAACGCCGCAGTCTCTTTCCGGTCCAGACCGTAGGCTTTCTGCAGATGCTCGGGTTCGCTGCTGAGATCGATGAGCCCCGGCACCGACGTCTGCATGCGATACGCGGTCGTTTTCCTTGGGCGGCATCTCAAGGCCATCCCACAGAACGGCCTGATAGAGCGAACTCTCGTTGGGTTTACCGGGGACGAGTGATGTCTCGCCCGACTCACCGCCTTTGAGCATTCCCTCCCGCGTGAGCAGGTTGTAATCGCCGCGCAGGTCCTTCGGGTCGTTGCCATGACAGCCGAAGCACTTGACCTTCAGCAGTGGCAGCACCTTCAGCGTGAAGAGACGGTTCGCGGCTGCACGATCAAGAGTCGGCTGAGTCGGCTGAGTCGGCTCGGCCCGACAATCCGTCGCCGCGGATGAGGCGAGTCCGATCAGGACGATGAATATCGAATGTCGATCAAAAACTTCGAAGGACGAAGGATCCGTGTGGATGGGAACTTCCTATGTGGACATTCCTTGTTCGATATTAAAAATTCAAATTGCGTCCGGCCGAGTTGGCACCGACCAGTTTTCCTGGTCGCGGTGCCAAAGCGAGTCGCAAATCAATCTGTCTTTCCGGGACTCTCTGGCTGGCGAGAAACGCGCTCAGGCCCGGCAGTCGCAACCCCGACTTTCACCGTGCGGTTGTCGCCCCAACAGGACCAGGTACCATTGGCAACATGCCAGCATCTGGCAGCGTGCCATCATCGATTCCCTTCCTTCGAGCGACCGCCATCATGCTGTTCAGATCAGAAACCCGGGCCAGCGTCAGCTTCTGCATTCTATCGATCTTCCTCGCCGTTTCCGTGGCGACTGCAACTGCCGAGGATGGCTACACGGAAACGCCTGGATCCGAAGGCAACGGAGATCACACGATCGGCCCGGACTACAAGGTCGATCCGGATCTCACCGATCGAGGCAACCCCAAAGGAAAATACTTCGAGTTCTCGATGCAGCTTGCTGACAGCAAAATCTTTCGCGGCGACGACTCGACGCTCGACCCCAAAAAGCCCGTGCGGACAGAGAGAAAGATTTTCGTCTATGTGCCGGCTGCTTACAAAGACGGCACGAAGGCTCCCATTCTGGTGTCACATGACGGACCGAGCCGGCTGAATCTTGTGCGGAACGCGCTGGACAATCTGACGATTTCCAAAGACCCCAACCGACGGCTGCCGGCGTTTATCGCGATCGCTGTTCAGAACGGCGGCAACGACAGCTACGGCAGCCAGCGTGGCCTTGAGTACGACACGATGTCAGACCGGCTCGCGCGATTTATCAATGACGAGGTCCTGCCCGCCGTGCTCAACAATCCAGAAATCAAAGCGGCTTATCCGAAGATCGCCTTTACGGATAACCCCTGGGGACGGGCCGCGATGGGGTGCAGCTCGGGCGGAGCCGCGGCTCTCAGCATGGGCTGGTTTCGGCCTGACCTGTTTCGCCGAATGATCACCTACTCGGGGACCTTCGTCGATCAACAGGACGATGACGCGGCGGAGGAAAAGAAATACCCGCTCGGCGCCTGGGAGTACCACTCCAGCATGAAGCTGATTGAGACCACCGAGAAGAAACCGCTGCGAATTTTCACGCACGTCTCTGAGAACGACAATCGCGCCGGGGATCCGGAAAGCACCTACCACAACTGGGTGATGGCCAATCGACGAACGGCAGCAGCGCTGAAGGCCAAGGGTTACGATTATCGGTTCGTGTTCAGCCGGGCGACTCGTCACTGCGACGGAAAAGTGTTTGAGCAGACGCTGGCCGACACTCTCGTCTGGACGTGGCGTGGCTATCACGCGGACTGATGGATGTCCTGCGAGACCGCTTCTGATTTCAGACTCACCCTCATACCGGCTCGTCCGCTGAAGACAGGACAACAAACATGTCGCAATCTCGCCGCGAATTTCTGAAGACGACCGGTGGCCTGGCTCTGGCCGGCTCTGCGCCCGCGATTCTTGGAGCTCAGGATAAAGCCGGATCGAAGCCACCGGTCATCGGGCCGGAGGGGCACCGGTACGAGGTCCATCCCGACTGCATGCAGATTCCGAAACACATTCGCTGGCAGGACACGCACGGGGTCGCCGTCGACGCGGCCGGACTCATCTACGTGAAACACCGCACGATGACGGCCGACCGGCAGGACGCGGTGGTCGTCTTCGATGAGAAGGGAAAATTTGTCCGATCGTTCGGCAAGGAATTCCACGGAGGCGGACATGGGATCGACATTCGACGCGACGACGGCGAGGAGTTCCTCTACCTCTGTGACAACAAAGGGCACATTGCCAAAAGCACCCTGAAGGGCGAGATTGTCTGGAAGCAGGCCGCGCCGGACATCGCACCGTACAAAAACGCCAGACCGTTCGAGGTGAAGACGCCTGGCAAGTATGGCAAAGGGCATCTCTTCAGCCCGACCAATATCGCGTTTGCCCCGGACGGCGGGTTCTGGGTCGGTGACGGATACGGCTCGCACTACGTCATCCGGTACGACAAACACGCAAAGGTCGTCGGCCATTTCGGCGGAGCGGGCAGCGGGCCGGGACAACTGCAGACTCCGCACGGGCTGTGGTGGGACGACCGCAAGGGACGCGAGCCCGCGCTGGTCGTCGCCGATCGAGCCAACGCGCGGCTGCAGTATTTTTCTGCCGAGGGCAGGCATCTCAGCTTCTTCGAGGACATGCTCTTTCCGGCGGACATTGATATCCGAGGAGACGTGATGCTCGTCCCCGATCTTCACGCGAGGATCACGCTGCTCGATGCGGACAACAAAGTGATCGCGCACCTGGGACACGACCCGGCGTGGCTCAAAGAAGTGCTGGCCAACGATTTCGCCATGCGACGAAGCCCCGACCGCTGGAAGGCCGACCGCTTCGTTCATCCGCACGACGCCTGCTTCGACCACAGTGGCAACATTTACCTCGCGGAATGGGTGGCGATCGGCCGTGTGAGCCTGCTGAAGCACGTGGGCTGACGGGACTGCCTACTCAACTTTGGGGATCTTTACCTTCGCCAGATAGATACTGGTTCGTTCTTCGTGGGACGAGTAGTAGCTGATCCAGAGAAGGCCTTCGTGCAGCACCAGTCCGGCGTAGCTCGTGTCGCCGCCGGAGGGGAGCTTCAGCACTTCTGTCAGCGTCCCCTTTTCGATGTCGAGCCAGGAAAGCGATGTTCGCGCTCCGCCGGCGTACAGCCGGGTTGTGGCCAGGATGCGTCCGTCCGGTAACTGAATCATGTTCGGGCCGCCGATCCGGAGATTCAGATCGCGCCACGTCCAGTCTTTGTACGGCGGCTTTGAGGTTCCCAGCTGAGCCATCTTGTCGCCCGTCTCGTGACGCAGCAGACAGATCGCCGTCCCGTCTTTCAGGTACAGAATCGTGTCCTCACCGCAACCGGCCGGCGCAGTGAGCTGTTTGACATGAGTTTCAAACGTGCGGCCGTCCTGTGAACGGTAAAGTCGCAGTGTGCGTTTCGTGCGATCCCGTTCCGTGCTGTACCCGAAGCTGTACGCCATCGGCCCGTGCCACTGAGTTCGCCACAGCCAGAACCCCGGATCGCCAATCTGGTGCCCTGAGTCCCAGGTGCGGCCGCCGTCCGATGAAAACCACGAGTGCGAGAAATACCGGATGTCCGCGTCCGCGATCATCCCGGCACCGTTCAGCATCAGCTCATCATTCGGCGTGACCGTGAGCTTGGCATCCCGCAGGTCGTATTTCGACGACTCAATCAGCGCCAGCGATTCCCAGTTTCCGCCATCCGGCGACGTGATCACACGCAACGCACCGTCCGGAGAAACGTGAGCCTTTCCTTCTCGAAACACGCAGTACCAGCGATCGCGATATCGCAGAAGATCCGTAAACGCGTTGTGCGGCGCCTTGTCCCAGATCCGTCGAGACTCGACAAGAACCGGTGGGTCGTGTTTTCCGTCCTCGCTGCGGGCACCTGACGGGAGCAGAAACGGCAAGGCAAGTAACCCGGTCCAGCAGATCAACGAGGCCGCTCTTGACCAGGCAGAACTCCATGGGTCGTGCATCATGGCTCCTGAATTGAGGTTCGCATCACCGCCTCCTGAAGCAGCTTGCCTGACGCGGCCGAAGGCTGCAACCAAAGTAGCATGGGCCCCCGGCGTCCTCCGGCGCAACTTCAAAAGCGGCGTGCGGGGTGCCTGAAATGAGAACCAGAATCAGCCCGGCGACGAGGAAAGGCAGGAGGCGCGACGTGACCCGATTGAAGCGGGAGGGCGTTGGCATTCAGGTTCCACTCTCCACTCGGATAGAGGGTGCCCGCAGGGCGGGTGAGGGGGCGGTCCAATCTGACTTCAGCTCACCCACTCTCGATTGAGCGACCGCCTCATCCGGCCTTCGGCCACTTTCTTCCCCGAGGGGAGAAGGGACGAAAACTCGGGCTGCATATTTCAGCATGCGGTATCGACGCAGATCAATCGTGCCCGCTCAACTCTGGCCGGGCAGCCACAGCTTTGATTCACCGCCGGAACTGGCCGCAGCGGCGGATTCGGGCAGGACGAGGCCGCCGGCTGTCTCGCCAGGAATCGGAATCTCCAGCTCTTTCAGAACCGGCCGCATCGCGTCTCGAATCTGCGGGAGCTTGCCGCCGAAGTATTTCCAGATGTGCCCGACAAGGCCCGGCAGTTCCGGGTCACTGCGGTCCTCGATGCGGAACTGAAATTCGCGCATCGCCCAGTTGAGTTTCTCTTCAAAGTTGTCTTCGTCTTCCGCGTTCTGACGGCCTGCCTGAATCCATTTCAGGGCCTCATCGCGACGTCCCATTTCCTGGCACGTCTGAGCGAAACTGCGGATGAAGGTCGACTTGTCGAGGCCGCGAACTTTTTCGATTCCGCGTGACGCGACTTCGGTGAGCACGTCGTACACAAACGGGACGTGCCGCGTCAGCATGGCTCGCTTGACGATCTGCGCCAGTTGTTCGTCGGACAGAGTACTCAGGCTGAGCCGACTGAGCTGCATCGACGTCAGGGCATTCATCGATGTTTCTTCGGTGATCTCGACGGGAGCCGCCGCCGGCAGGCCGAGCGAACTGCGAACCTCGTCGAGATCGACAAAGAGGACAGCCTGATCGCTGACTGCCTCCAGCACATGCACGGCCGCGGCGACTTTCTGTTTGAGCCCGTCATCGGCCGCTGCTTCTTTCGGCGACTTTCCGTCCAGCCGATTGAGCGGAATGTTGGCCCATGTCTCGCCGACGAAAACCCGTGCGTCGCGTTTGGCAATCTCGCGGCGGTGATTCACGTCCACTCGCAAGCCGTAGTATTTGCGATTCTGACTCGGGACCAGTTCCTTAAGAATCTGTCGAACCGGATTCTCGATCCGACCATTTTCTTCGCCCTCGCCTTCATCAGGCGGTTCGATTTCGTCTTTGATGAGCGACTCAACCAGCTCGACGCCGGCTTCACGATCGTCACTCTCGGGAGCCATCATGGAGAGAACGCTTTGCCTGGCGACCGGCATTGTGAGTTCGAAAACGCAAATCTCAGAGAGCACGACCGGGACATTTTCTTCGGTCACTTCATCATTTTCGCCCGGCTCATCGCGGTCGAGCAGGAGGTATCGCGCGACGACTCGCGGGTTCTGCTTCGGGTCCTGTTGCTGATCGACGAGCCGGTGAAACCGCGGGGCCTCGTCGAGCATGGTCAGCACTTTGCCCATCGACTTCAGCTTGAATCGCGTGGCGATGATGTCGACCTGTTCCTCAATAACCGGCAATTCCAGCAGCTGTGCGAGCGTCTCGCACTCGACGCCGTCGTCGAAATTCGGAGCCAGCTCGGCGGCTTTATGAAACGCCTCGGCCGCACCTGCGTGATTCGTGTCCCAGACTCGACACAACGCAATGTTCTTCCAGATGGCCCAGTTGTCGCCGAGCTGTTCGGCGGCCCGCGCGTAGAGCTTCGCGGCGATTTCCCAGCACCCCATCATGGTGAGCCGCAGGGCGGTCTTGAGATCCTTTTCTGTTTCTTCGGTTGATTCGACCGGCTCAAGCTGATGCGCACCGCGCATCGGGTATGGAATCTCCTGAGCTCCGTCAATCTGCATCAGCCGCTGAAAGAGCGCCTGTCGTTCCTCCGGGTCGCGAGTCAACCGCAGCGCCAAGGCGAGGTGTTCCCGCGCAGCCATGCTGTTTGACTGGAGCACGTCCTCAGCAATCTGTGCCGCCAGCGAAGCGACGATTTCGGGCGACGTCTGAGCACACACCTGAAACGCGCGATGCACGTCCGCCCGGGCTTCGTGAAACCCGACATCCATGAACCTCGCCAGCGCGTAAAGCCCGGTCCCGTTCGCGTTGTTCGCGTTTTTGTTGAGGAACTCGCGCATGACCGAAGCGGCTTCGTCGAACCGCTCTTCTTCCATCAGCAGCTGGGCTCTCGTGATCGGCAGGATCGGGGCCGACGGATATTCCGCGGCGAGCTCATCCAGAGCCTCCAGAGCTTTCTCGGTCTGCCGCCCTTCATGAAGACGGGCAATCCGGTCCATCTCCTTAAGAGCGTCCTGGCAGCAGAACTTGATTTTCTTGCCGCTGCCGCAGGGGCAAAGCGCGTAGACATCCATCTTCGAGGCCATCGGAAATTCCTTCGCTCTGCGTCTTAAAAGTCAGCCCGCTCAAATCCGTGGACGGCCTGAAAACAGCCGGCCAGACAAGCGGGATAAATGTCGTAAGTCAGGTGTGCGGAATAATATGCGAAGTGGCGAGGCTTGCACAGGAAGCCCGTCCATGTCACACAGCGATACCGTAAGGCTTTGTGAAGTATTCGAACAGACTTGTGACGGCGGCCGGACGTCTCGACCGAATTCATGAGCAACTACAAATTCAACGTGTTTCGTGTTCAGTGTGGTTCGTGAATAATCCGGGCTAGCTCTCCCTGCTAATTCAGAAACCGTTCGCGTTCTGGGGGCGTCGGGAGTCGGCAGGTTTCCTTCTGGCCGAAAAACCGGTAGCGGTTCTTCGCGGTCATTCGATAGCCGAAGTTACGCAATGGCCGTGGGATGAGCCACAGCAGCCAGGCCAGCACGCTCCAGAATCCACCGACGGCGGACAGCAGTTTCACGATGGCTGTTGAGCGACGGTGAAGAATCCCGTTCTCGTAAAAAATGACCGTGTCGAGATTCTCGACGTCGGATTCCGACAGAATCTCTCCGGCCGTTTTTCCCTGCAGTGGCGCAAAGAGGACCTTTCCATGCGGGTCGTGTTTGAGCGAGAAGTCGACGCAGCGGTTGCAGAGTCCGCAGACTCCGTCAAAAAACAGGATCGGTTTTTCGAGCTCGCTCATCGTCGTCGTCCGGATTCGGATTTGTCGAGCTCGCTACGGCTGCTCGACTGGCAGGGACATTACTGGATTCCCACGGCGACATTAACAGCCGGGTGAAAAAGTTGACTTCATTTAGCGGAGCGGCGCAAGTCGCCCGGTTTTGCATGGAAAAACGCGATCTGACCAGACGGGTCGCGCCGTGCCGCTACTTTTCAACAGGCTGTCGACCGGAGAATTTACACCAGCCGGCGAATTCGGGCTCGCGAATCCGCATTCCGTTTGGCACGGTCCGCTTCCGCCAGATAGGCTTGCGGATAGCCAGTGAGAGTTGTTTCGCAACCTTTTGAGCGGGTTCTCAGGATCAGCCGGATGAGTCAGATTGAAGCAGGCGTCGCGATTCTGCCAGCCGCGGGGGACATTGGTCCGCCTCGCGTTGCTGACAGTTCCGTTCCGCTTTTCGATCCGGCTGACTCGATTGACTCAGGCGAACCAGCGACGACGGAGCCGCCGAATTCTCCGTGGTATGCTCAGCCTCTCCTCGTCTCCTGCAGCGTGTCAACGGTCGTTCATGCCGCCATGCTGGCGGTTTGCGGGTTGATCTGGTTTCTGATTCCGCACGGACCGGTCGGAGCGGGAGTCGACTCGCAGCTGCTTGAGTCAGCGATTGTCGAGCCGCCGGAACCGGTCGAGCTGACGGAAGTCGCGACTCAGCCCGTTTCTGCGGATGTCGAATTGACGTCTGGCGGCGAGTCGCGAGCGCATCTTGTGCAGCCGGCTCCGGAACTCGATGTCTCACCGCGCGACCGGACGTTTCTCACAACAGCGGCGACTCATTCCGAATGGACCGGCACCGACATCACTCAGACGATCGATCTGGTCGGCTCGGCCCTCGCCAATATTGCCAGCGACGGAAACGGGAACGGTACGGGCGATGGAGACGGCGACGGGACAGGCGGGATGTTCGGGCTGCGGCCGGTTGGCAGGCGATTTGTCTACGTCCTCGACTGCTCCAAAAGCATGAACCATCCGCACAATAGTGAAGCGAAAACCCGGTTCAAGCGAATGCAGATCGAACTGGTCAACTCGGTGAAGAGCATGTCTGCCGAGCAGGAGTTTTATTTCATCTTCTTCAACGACTACGTGATCCGGATGCCGTCTCGAAGCCTGACGCTGGCGACTCACGATCACAAAGTGAAATACCTCACCTGGATGGCTCACCTGCAGGCCGACGGAAACACCGAACCGAAAGGCGCTCTGCACCTGGCGATGAGCCTTCAACCGGACGTGATCTACTTTCTGACGGACGGTACGTTCGATTACCGCATCGAACAGGAACTGCTTGAGTTCCCTCAAACACGAGCGGCGGTTCACACGTTTGCCTTCAAGGAACACCTCACCGATGAAATGCGCGAGGTGTACTCGCTGTTCGACACGAACGATGGACCGAAGGCGAGAAAACTGGTCACGCTGACCGAGTTCCGCAAGACACGCGCCGTGTGGCGGTCTCACCAGCTCTTGAAAAAGCTGGCCGCGAAGCACAACGGGCAGTTTCGGATCATCCCGTAGCCGCTTCAATGAATTGCGTCATCAAAGACTCTGATGAGCATCGTCAGAGGGATGAATCCCCATTTCACGATGAACTCGTCAATCCTCGTCGCACAGTTCCGCCGCCCGATCAAGATAGCGGCTATGCACGTCCAGTGGCCGATCGCACCCAGGCAGCTGCGGTGAAAGGCCATTCCTCCGTCAAGCAGAAGTGCGGTCAGAACAAGTACGGAAATCTGCTGAATCAGGATCGCTGGAAGAAACGGTAGCAGAGTCAGTTTTGACGTCTCTTCCTCTGTCCCGGATTGTGTCAGCACGGGGTTGGTTGCAACGCTCGGTGCCTGGTTCGTGTCCAGCACGAAGCCGAGGAAGTGCACACCAGCGATCGCCACCACAAAAAGCCCGGATCGCTGCCAGGCCATCGCGAGGCTGCTTGAAGCCCAGAAGGAGTAAATGAAGCAGACTCCCAGCAGTGACGTCACAAGAAACGAGGTGGCGACAGCCGTCTTTGCGGTGGCGTTCATCTCACTGCTCACGCTTCGAAGTTACCGAGGTTGTGTTCCCGTCAGAACGCCTCACGGAAACGCGGAGTGTACTGACTGTCGAGTCGCCCGGCAGGGTTCGCTCGCCCGCTTTGTTTCTTGCGGCACCCCGCGCGGCTACGATCCCGGCACGACGGACACTCCGGCTGGTCCGGACTCAACGGCGTACTGAAAAGTGGCATGGGCATCCTGCCCATGAAGTCTGTCGCGAATCACGGCCTGGAAGGCCGTGCCACAACGGAGATTGGAAAACCAGAATGAGATTGACTCTCGCAAGCTGCCTGATTCTCACGTGCCTCTCGGCGGCGAGTGCCGGCGACTGGCCTCAGATCCTCGGCCCGGATCGGAATGCCACCGCGACCGGAGAGAAACTTGCCGAAACCTGGCCGGCTGACGGTCCGAAGGAACTCTGGTCAATGAAGGTCGGCGACGGGTTTTCCGGAGTCGCCGTCAAAGGCGGAAAAGCAATCCTCTTTCACCGGATCGGCGATGAGGAAGTCGCCGAGTGCCTCGACCCGGAGACCGGCAAGCCGATCTGGAAGACCGCCTTCCCGACAGCTTACGTGCCCTCGTTCACGTCTGACCGCGGGCCGCGAGCTGTTCCGCTGATCGACGGTGACCATGTTTACCTTTACGGAGCCCGCGGCGGACTTCACTCCGTCAAACTGGCCGATGGTGAGAAAGTCTGGTCGCGGGACATCTACGAGGACTACAGCAGCAAGCGCCCGTCGCGCGGCGAACCGGCCGAGGGCTACTTCGGATACGGCACCACTCCGATCGTCGAAGGCGACCTGCTGCTCCTGAACGCGGGCGGGTATTCCAAAGAAGCGGGCATCGTCGCGTTCAACAAGCTGACCGGCAAAACGGTCTGGGCGAAGACCGAGGAAAAGGCGACATACTCATCGCCCGTCGCCGCGACATTCGGCGGGCAACGTCACGTCATTTTTGCAACACGGTTAAACGTCGTTTCTGTCGACCCGAAGAACGGGCGGGTCCTGTTTGAGTTTCCATTTGGCGAGCTCGGCCCGGCCGCGACCGGAGCCACGCCGGTCGTGTTCGACGATCTCGTCTTCATCACGGGCAGCTACAACTTCGGAGCCATCCTCGCCCGCGTTGGCCGCACCGGTTCGATCCCGGTCTGGTCCAGCGATGAGGTTCTTTCGAGTCAGTACACAACGTCGATTCTGCATGAGGGAGCGATGTTCGGTGTCCACGGCCGCCAGGATTCGAGCCCGGCTTCGCTGCGGTGCATCGACCCGAAAACGAAAACCATTCACTGGGAAGAACGCGACTTTGGCTATGCCACATTCATCAAAGCCGACGGCAAACTGCTGATTATTAAGACCAATGGTGAGGCGGTTCTCGCGAAGCTCAGTACGAAAATGTTTGAGCCGATTGCATCGGCCAGTCTGTTCATCGACGCGACCCGGCCAACGACGCGAGCTCTGCCGGCGCTGTCAAACGGACGTCTGTTCGTTCGCGACGAACGAACGTTGAAATGCGTTTCCGTGGGCCGCTGACCCATGGCGATGTTACCTCTCCGACTGCCGACGATTCAGAACTGGAGCTGTCATAACTGTTCCGACTGCTGTCGACAGCACCTCATCGAAATCACCGAAGAGGAACGGCAGCGCATCGTCGATCAGAACTGGAAGCCGAAAGACGGCATCCCCGAATCGCAGCCGGTCGTCGAGCCTCACGCCGGCCCCCCGTGGAACCGCCGCTACCGGCTCGCCCACACCGACGATGGCTCGTGCGTCTTCCTGAATGAAAAAGGCCTGTGCCGCATCCACGCGAAGTTTGGTGAGCCAGCCAAGCCGCTCGCCTGCCGGATCTATCCGTACGCGTTTCACCCGGCCGGAAAGAAAGTCACAGTCAGCCTGCGGTTCAGTTGCCCGTCCGTCGTCGCGAACCTCGGCAAGAGCGTCGTCGAAAACCGCGACGAGATTAAGGCGATCGGGCGGCTCGTCGTGCCGGACGGAGCCGATCAGATTCCGCCGCCACTCGTCACGCCCGGTCAGAAAGTCGACTGGGACGACATCCTGCGTTTTGCCGAGGCCTTTGACGGGATTATCGCAGACACGGAAGACTCGCTGGCCGAGCGACTGCATCGAGTGCTCTTCGTGCTGGGTGTCGTTGATCAATCGCGATTTCGACTGATCCGCGGTGAGCAGCTCAGCGAATTTCTTGGCATCATCACCGAGGCGGCCGAGGACGAAGACTTCCCCGACGAGCCGCAGCCAGTGAGCGGAATTGGCCAGATGCAGTTTCGACTTCTGGTCGCTCAGTACGCGCGAAAGGACACGGTCGCGGACCTGTCCGGCGGCTTTGCGGCGAAGCTCAATCTACTGAAGGCCGCCCTCAGTTTTACAACGGGCAAGGGTGAGACGGCAGCTTTGCAGGACTGCTTCAAGCCGGTTCCGTTTTCGGATATCGAACAACCGTTCGGCGCGATCCCGCCAGAAGCCGACGAGATTTTCACCCGCTACCTGCGAGTCAAAATTCAGGGCCTGCACTTCTGTGGCCGCGCTTATTACGACGCGCCCTTCGTCGAGGGACTGCAGAGTCTCCTTCTGATCATCCCCTCCATCCTGTGGCTGGCCCGCTGGCTCGCAGTGAGCGACAACCGCAAGTCGCTCCGCGTTGAGGACATCCGCCAGGCGATGACGATCGCCGATCACCACCACGGCTACTCGCCCGCCCTGGGGACCCGCAGTTTCCGCCGTCGAGTCCGCATCCTCGCGCAGATGGGTGATCTGCAGCGGCTCGTTCAGTGGTATCTGCGATGAACGTTCCGGGAGGGCGAGGCACGTATTACGACCGGCGGTTTCCGTCGAAGGCGACGGCAATCTGATCGTCGATCCATTCGGACACAGAGCGGTAAAGTCCCTCGCCCAGCGATCCGTATTTGCGAGGTCGCAGTGTGACTTCGCCGACGGCTCCCGTCGGGAAGCGGTCGACTGAACCGGCGGGCAGAGTGAACTCGGCGATGAAGCGAGCCTCGACGAGTTCGTATTCGGACTCGCCCTTCGACGTCCGTCGCTCGCGGACGGCAAGCCGGCCGCCGGCTGCTGCGGTGAGCGCCTCGTGAAGCGGTTCAACAGTGGCCCGAGGCGTCATGCGTTTCAGAGTGGCCTCGACCGGGCTTCTCGCGTGAATGCGGATCGCCAGTGACTCGGCTGCTCCCGCCAGCGCGTCGGCGTCTTCCTGTGACAGGCTCGCGCGAAATTCTTTGTGAGTGTCGTCGCCGATCAGCCCGACCTCGTCGCCTTCCTTCAGGTACGTGCCGTGTTTCCAGGTCAGGCCACGCGCCATGACACGTCCTGACTGCGGAGCTCGAATCTGCAGCGAGTCCCGTTGTTTCTGTTTCTCGGCCAGCCGCTTCAGGATCGCCTTGCGGTTCTCCGTTTCGACCTGCGAAGCGACGGCGTCCTGTTTCTGATGGTGCTGCTGCTGGCGGATGCGCGACTGTTCGAGAGCGACCTCCAAATCGGCCACCTCGGATACGAGTTCCGGGTTCGACAGCTCGACCAGCGTGTCTCCCTCGTTCACCTGCTGACCGTCGATCACGTGGATGAATTTCACGAAACCCGGACTGCCGGCACGGATGATTGCCGAGTCGCGGAACTCGACGTAACCCGGTGCGACTCGCCCGCCAGGCCAGGGCGTGAAGTAAAAGATTCCAGCAAACAGCCCGGCGGTCAGCGTGCTCATCGTGGCCGTTCGGAAAAACATGCGCGGGTTCAGTTGCCTCAGGTTGGCCAGCAGTTTGAGCATCGCCCAGGCCGGCTTGCCGAACCAGGCGACGATGCCGGCCAGAGCGAGAACAATTCCCAGGCCTTCAAACATTGCCGAGGCCGCGATCAACAAGCCCGCACAGACCAGCATTCTCCAGAAGAATGCAGCGAGTCCGTAGACGCGAACGAAATGAGCCCGCAGTCCGCGTTCCTGCACGCTCGGTTGCGGAATCCCCAGAATCTGACTTTTGCCAAGCCGCTTCAAAAACTCCGACCCGCGCTGATAAAGGTTCGGAATCTCCAGCAGGTCGGACAGGATGTAGTACCCGTCAAACTTCATCAGCGGGTTCGCGTTGAAGAGGATTGTCGAGAACGTGGCCATGACGACGATGTTGTGCAGCAGGTGACGGAGCACTGGTGACTCAACCTGTCCCCACAGAAGAATCGCGACCGCGGCGAGAGTCAGCTCAACGTACATCCCTCCGGCCGAAACCTGGATCCGCTGCCACTTCGAGCGGAATCGAATCGACGAAGTGACATCGACAAAGGCCATCGGCGCGAGCAGGATAAAAATCAGACCGGTCTCGCGAACGGACCCGCCGTGTCGTTTACAGGCGAGCGCATGAGCCAGCTCGTGAACGATCTTCAGGCCGATCCAGGCGGCTGTCAGGGAGAGCCAGTTTCCTGGTGCGAAGATCGAGCTTGAGGCGGCCGCGAAACTGCCCCAGTGGCTGGCCAGAGAAATCGCTGCCGCGATCCACAAACAAAACGAAACCACCACAGCCGGGCCGGAGTGAATCCAGCCGAGACACGGCGCCAGCGCGTCGAGCAGCCGGTCCGGATTTCCGATCGGCAGCTTGATCCAGAACGGGTTAAGCTTCTCCGTCAATCGCCGTGAGGCGTCGCCGTCAGTGGCCTTCGCCGGCGCGTCGGCCGGGCTGGCGAGGTTCGAATCGAGCAGCCACAGCGCGATCGTGGTCGCCTGTTGTTCGGTCAGAGCGTCGGGTCCCAGCGATCGCGCGGTCAGGCTGATGGCCTCACCCAGAGAGGTCTCGCCATCGAGCAGCGAGATGAACGTGTACTCGGCCTGGCCGACGCGGAAGAAACGGCCGGCTTCGCGATGCTCGATGTGGTACCAGATCCGCTGGCCGTAACGCTCCGGCCAGAAGCGCACGTCCTCGCGCAGCTTCAGCCGTGAGCGAAGCAGGTCGCGGGTCGAGTCATCACGGCGGGTCCGGTTCACGTTCGGGCTCCAGAATTTTCAGTCGTCGTAGAACGGACGCCCACGTCCGTTCGAGTCACCGGCAGTAGACAGACGGACAAACAGACGGACGGACGGACGTGGGCGTCCGTCCTACTGGCTGGGATTACCAGCCCATCCAGAGCAGGAACGATTCCCACGGACCGTGCAGGACGACCCAGCCGAGCGGCCACGTACTGGTTTCCACACGAGCGGTGCCCTGCATGCCCGGTCGAAGATTGCCGTTCTCGTTTCGCAGTTCGACCTCGCCGATAAAGACGTGCTGCTGGTTGCGAACTTCCGAACGGGGATGAATCCGTTTGAGCGTGCCGGTCCAGGTCTGGTTCGGAAACGCTTCGAGTTTCAGCGTGACGATCTGACCTTTCTCGACGTACGCGATGTCCGCTTCGGGGATCGCGACTTCGACGAGCATGTGATCAAGCGGCGCGATCTCGAAGAGCGTTTGCCCTGTTTCGAGCGGCACACCTTCCGATTTTTCCAGGTCACCCGCGATCACAAGTCCCGCGACCGGGCTGCGGATTTCCAGGTGCTCGCTGCGGTGCGTCAGCAGTTTCTGCCGTTGTGCCACCCGCTGCATGTCGAACTTTGACAGTTGTGCGGCGGCGATGTCCTGCGTTGCCATGTGCGCGTCGCGCTCTTTTGACGCGCGACTGTACTCGGCTTCCAGGCCGGCCAGTTCCCAGTTGATCTCGCGATCGTCAAGCCTCGCCAGCAACTGATTCCGGCTCACCAGGTCGCCAGGTTCCACGGAAGACTTTTCGAGCGTCCCGTCAAACGGAGCCGCCACAAATCGGCGGATGACCGGCTGCAATTCGCTGTCGCATTTCACTTTGTACGGAACCGGAATCGCCATCAGTCCGGTCAGGATGAGGCACACTGTGGCGAGCGTTCGCGCGGGCGTGCGGTCTTCTTCGGACCCTGTCAGTTTTCCAATGAGACGCCGCCACAAAGACCGCTCGGCACGCCGCACGAGTTCCAGCGAACCGCCGATCCGGTGAGCACACGCCTCAACAAACTGTCGCGTCTCGGCCGAGTCGTGCAGCGAAAGATCTCCGACAAGCAGACACGCTCCGACCGTTCGTCCTTCGCGGTCCTGAATCGGAGTGCCGATGACGCACTCCGCTTTCTCCCGCGTCGCGACCTGCCTCAGCGTGAGCAGTCCGTGTCGCTCGGTCGCCTGTTCGGCCGGCCAGAGGCAGACGGATTCGTGGATCGCGACTTCGTCAAACGCCGCTTCGAAGTCGCGCGTCGAGAAGTCGCGCGTCGAATCGGAACTGGCGTGAATTTCCCGACCGTCGGAAACGGACTGCAGTTTCACCGGCCCCTGACCCGGCCGGCAGACTCCGATCGCGACGGTGGCACAGTTTGTGAACTTCGAAATCTGTTCGGCCAGAATGCGGCACGCTTTGTCACGTGAGTCGGATGACTCAATTCGCGTGGCGAGATCGACAACCGCCGCCGTCGCTTCGAGCTCTCGTTCGAGCTCGAAAATGCGTTTTGAGGCTCGACTGAAAACGATCCACGAGGCCGCGGACTCGACAAGTGCGGTCAGCCAGTCGGGAGGCAATCCGTCGGCATCGAAGCATCCGGCGAGTATGCCGACCCCGCCACCACTTCCGGTCGCTGGAGCCGCGATCGCGCGAAGCGTCTTCGAAGTCTCGCCCGTTCCCGCAGCCTCGACAGGTACGGCCACCTGCATCGAACGGCTTTTCCATTCTTCCGTTGCGGTCTGCGAAACAGCAATCAGCGCTTCGGCAAGTTGTTTCCGGCCGGGCTGAGAATCGCTCATGATCAGCGCGGGCTGGCTGAGCTCCCGATCGGTGCCGACCTCGAACCACGCCAGCGCCACGACCGGTGCCGCGCTGCCAAGAACCTGAGCAATCTGCTCCAGGCACGACTGACTGTCGTTGTGATTGAGGACGGCTTCGCTGAGACCTTTCTGCACGGACTGCAGTTGCTGCGCAATCGCCGACCAGTTCTGGCGACGCGATTCGCCATGAACGGTTTCGACGATGAATTCAGAGAAGCCCGACTGAATGCCAGTCATGGTGAGGTCCGCATGGGGTCGTGTCGTGATCGCAACTTCGGCCGGGTTCAGTTCCGCTTCGCCGTGTCTGGTGTCTCCGATTTGCTTGTCAGTTGTGGTTCGTGGCCTGGCAGAACCAGCCAGCATTTCGAGCCGCTCTGAAATGTGTAGCCGGAGTTCGGCAGCAGCACTTTCACGCGAACCGTCTGGCTGCCGGCATTGATGACCGGAGAGACGAGCTCAATGGACGCCTCTGCGTTCTTTTTGTGTCCGTCGATCTTGACCGGCACGGTCTGTCCTGATTTCAGCGACTTAGCCGACTTGACCGGAACGGAAAACGTGACCATCAGTGGGTCAAGCTGGACGACCGTGACGACGACCGGATCTGTCAGAGCCACGAACTCGCCGATGTCTTTGTAAATCTCCGTGACGAAGCCGTTGATCGGCGAGCGAAGTGTCCGCTGCTCCAACTGGATGCGGGTCCGCTCAAATTCGAGCCGTTTGGTTTCGAGAGTTTCCTTCGCCGAGAGAACTCGCGCGGCGGCGATTTCCTTCTCAAGAGCAGCGCGGTTGACTTCTTCTTCGCTGGAGTTTTCGTTCAGTCGCAGTTGCTCAAGTTTCTCAAGCCGCGTTGTTCGCAGCCGCAGTTCCGCCTCGGCGGATGTCAGCGCGCTGGTCGCGTCCCGCTGAACGCGCGCGATTTCCAGGGTCGCTCGCAGGACGTCCTGATTAAGGTCGGCGAGGGACTGATGGGTCTCAACCTTGTCGCCTTCCTTGATGTGAACGGCGATGATCAGGCCGGTCTCGACCGCTGCGACATCGATCGTGCGGTACGGCTCGGTGAAACTCTCAATGTCCCCCGCGCGGGACGACGTCGTCAGGCCGGCCAGGGCCAGCACCGCGCAGAAGGGAATTCCGAATCGAACGTGTTGTCTGCCGAGCTTCATGATTGCTCTCCCGTAAGTTTTGCCATCACGTCGTCGCGATATTTGTCCTGGTGAAACAGGCTGCGGCGAGCCAGGTAGCTTTGCCGCTCAACCTGTTGTTGAAGTTTTCGCACAGGCCGGGTCAAGTCGAGCCGCAGCTCGCCGCCTTTACCCGCTGAGTGCTGCATCTGTCGCCGAAGCCAGTCGGCATGACGGACGATGAGTTCGTCGTCGCCCGACACAAAAAACTGAGCGGACCCAGGATTGCCCTGCCGCGCCGCTCGGCCGACCAGTTGTCGGTCGATCCGGCTGGAGTCGTGATGCTCGGCCGCGATGACGTGCAGTCCACCGCGATTGAGCGCCGTCTCGTCCGGGCTGATGTCTGTGCCGCGTCCGGCCATGTTTGTGGCAATCGTAACCGCGCCGGACGCGCCTGCTCGCGAGACGATCTCGGCTTCGTCCTCGTCCTGTTTTCCGTTGAGCAGCTCGAACGACACGCCAAGCGATTCCAGCTTCGCGGCGAGCACCTCGCTGTGAGCGATCGATTTCGTGCCGACGAGGACCGGCTGCGCGTTCTTGTGGCGAGTCTGAATGTCGGCCGCGATGGCTGACCATTTCGCCGCTGCCGATCCGAAAAACCGCGTCGGCAGGATCATTCGTTGACACGGTCGCCGGGTCGGAATCGCCGTCACGCTCAGTCGGTAAAACGATTCGAATTCAGATTCACTGCCGGTCGCCGTGCCGGTCATGCCGGACAGCCCGGTGTAAAGTCGATAGAAGCGCTGCCGCGTGATCGTGGCGAGCGTCTGTTTTTCTGCGGTGATCGGCACATTTTCGCGAGCTTCGACGGCCTGATGAAGCCCGTCACG
The DNA here is from genome assembly GCA_027623235.1 of Planctomycetota bacterium. GTDB lineage: Bacteria > Planctomycetota > Planctomycetia > Planctomycetales > Planctomycetaceae > JAQBVJ01. Next base: position 30,465 of record JAQBVJ010000025.1, on the reverse strand, counting down.
CCAGACCCGCTCATCAAAAATCCGCCCTGTCGATTCGTCGACGATGCAGACTTTGTCGTCGCGGACAACGTACTGCACATCGCGCCGGTAGAGAGCTCTCGCTCGCACGGCCTGTTCGACATAGACATGCCACGGCCGGATGAGCTGCTTGAGAGGCAGCGTTGCTTCGTCATCCCAGATTCGCGCGTGACCCGCCTGGGTCAGGCGGACCTGGCCGGTCGATGCGGTGACCCGGTAATCGATGTCGGGGGTGAGCCGGCTTGCCAGATCGCGAGCGGCGAGGTGGACGACCGCGTCCTCAGCGGTGTCTCCGCCAGGTCCGCTCAGCAGCAGCGGCGAGCTCGCGTCATCGATGAGAACATTGTCGACCTCGTCGATCACGGCAAACGGCAGGCCGCGCTGGGCCGTGTCGTGTTTCGGATCCGGCTGACCGCGCAGAACTCGCAGAAAGTCCTCACCAGGTCGCGACTCGGGCGCGGCGTGCAGCGCGACCTGATCGCGCAGGTAGTCGAAGCCGAATTCGTATCCGGGCCCGTAGGTGATGTCGCAGCGGTACGACGCCGTTTTCTCTGCGGGCGACAATCTGGAGTCGATCAGCCCGCACGAAACTCCCAGCCGCTCGAAGATCGGACGAAGCTCAGCACAGTCGCGCTGAGCGAGATAAGCATTCGCCGTGACCACATGAACGCCTCGCCCGGCCAGCGACAGCGCGAGCGCAGGGAACGCGGCGGCGATGGTCTTGCCCTCGCCCGTCTGCATCTCCGCCACCTCACCCCGCACCAGCGCGAGCCCGGCCTGCAATTGCACATCGAACGGCTCGATGTTGAGCGAACGGCGGATCGATTCCGCGGTGAGGGCAAACGCGGACTGAAGTGTTTGTTCGTTGAATCGGTCTCTGCGAATGAGCGTCGCGTCCCGCAACTGTTCGGCACGGCATTGCAGTTCGCGGTCGTCGGTCGACCGCAGCGCGGCCCGGGTCTCGTGAATCTTCGCGATGAGCGCAGCATCCGCCTGGCCTCGCAAGGGCGAGGCGGATGCCGGCCGCTTTCGACGAAGAATGCTGAGCATTTTTACGCACAGTCCGTGTGAAAGAATCGCCCTCTCCCAATCGGAAGAGGGCGACTTCGGGGTGCCAGGTCGAAATACCTGACGGGTTTTGTCTGTCGATCAGTTGTTGATGGTTGGAAATGGTGCATCCGGCAGCGGCGCCAGTGGTTCTCGCGGAAGGGGTTCTCGCGGACGCGGTTCTCGCGGACGCGGTTCCGGTGCGAGCGGCCTGGCGGCTGCCGGGGTCGGGAGGGTCGTCGCCTCGATGCCTGGTGCGCCGATCGTTCCGGTGTCGCAGCTGCAGTCGAGGAGAACTCCGGTCGCTCGTTTCAGTTCGACGATCGACAGGACGTAAGCCGACTGAGCATTTACGAATGAGGATTCTTCGTCGGCCACGCGTTCCTGGGCGTCGAGCAGATCTTCGAGCAGGAAGCTGATGGTCTGATCGTTGCCCGGCAGCAGCCGCCAGCGTTCGAGCAGATAGTTGGCTTCGGTTTCCGCAGCGATCATTGCCTGAAACCGGCTGAGCATTTCCTGGTACGAGGTTTCGAGTTCTCGGACGGCGAGCTCGACATCGGTCATGCCGGATTCGACGGCCGCTTCGAATTCGCGGAAAGCTTTGGCGACTTCCCACTGCCGCCGCTCGTTGCGGGCGCGGGCCGCTCGGTTGCCAAGCGGGAACTCAAACATCAGCCCGACGGTGTAACCGGGACGGCCTTCCGAATACTGCCTGACCCACGCCTGACCGACTTCGCCGCTGCCCTTCAGCCCGGCGACGTAGGCACCCAGAACGACGTCCAGTTTCGGCAGCATCTCGTTGCGGGCGATGCCCAGCCGAACGCTGGTGGCTTTCATTTTTCGGATCGCCTGGGCGATTTCCGGACGATGCTGCAGTGCGGTTTCGATGGACGCCTTCAGTGAGATATCGAGGTGTTCGGTCAGAGGCAGCTCTTCGGGAAGCATCTCCATCTGAGCCTGTTTCTTGAGGTCCGGCGAGTTCACCAGCAGCCGCAGCCGCGACTCGGCATTACGAATCGCCATGTCCGCTCGCACGATTTCCGATCGTCGACTGGCGACGGCCGCGTTGGCTCGCAGAACCTGACGGCGAATCGCGTCGATCCCCTGGCGGGCTTCCAGGTGCTGCTCAATTTCGATGGCTCGTTGCAGCAGACGCTGTTTCTGCAGCTTGACAGCGCGGGCTCGATAGAGCGTCCAGTAAGACTTGTAGACTTCGACCAGGTGATCCTGCATTTTTCCGGAGAGCTCGTCTTCGGAGACGTTTCGATCGATCGACGCCAGAACGATGCGGCTTTCGTTGTAAATCTGCCCGGCACCACGCAGCAGTGGCTGAGTGAAATTCACTTCCAGCCGTGTCGTGCCCTGCTGACCCGGTACGAAGAACGACGAGTTGGTTCTCTGGTATCCGGCTCGGCTGGTGACGTCGAGCTCACCTCCCTGTCCCATTCTCTTGCGAAGCCCCGCGCTGCCGTACAGGTTTCGGTCTTCGAAGCGAGTGTCACCGCTCGGACCAAGCGTCAAAGTGTTTCCGACCGGATCATTCTTGTCGTCATAAGTCGCCTCAACGAATGTCGTCCAGTCGAACTCGGCTTCTTCTTCGACGATGACTGTCTCGCGCAGAACCGGATCGATCCGCATCGCCGTGACCTGAGGCGAATGCTCAATCGCGTTCAGAATGAGCGACTCAACGTTGACAGTGAGGGACGGCAGGTCCGCTCGCATCGGTCGATTGACGACGGCGTTCCACCACGGCGTGTAGTTCTTTGGGAGAGCTCGCAACTGACCGGCGAAGACTGGCAGCTGAATGTTCGCCGGGTAGCCACCCGCTCGCTCTCCGAACGGTCTGAGCAGCTGTTCGCCGGTTGTGTTTTCGAATTCAAATTCGGCCGGCGGGTGAGCGTAGCTGGTCTGCTGGATCGGCTGGAGCGGTCGCGACTGCGGACCCGCCCACTCGTTCGCAGTGACTCGCCCTGTGGGAGTGATCGCCGTGACGGCGTAAGCAGCCAGGTCTGCCTCGTGATCCACCTGCGCGGGCGGTGCCGCCGAAGATCGGTGTCGATTTGCCGAGTAAAGCGGCGGGAGCGGCGCGCCGTTCTGCGACTGCCGTTGCGCCGAAGCACCATTTTGAAACGCCGGCTGCACGGAGCCGTGATTCGAAGCGACTCGATGTGTGGCCGGCTGGTTTGCGTCTCGCGCGGCGGAGTCCCAGGCAGTCGCCGGTTGGATCTGTCGCGGAGCGGTCGGCTGTGCTTGGTCACCGGAAGGAGTCTGCGTTTGAGTAAACGGCCCTTGACTCTGCGCGAACGCGTCTGGTGACTGCGGGCCTCGTGACCGGGAGCCTTCTGACTGTGGACTGTGCGGCCAGTCTGGAAGCAGTGAATTCGCGCTGGCTGACGCGGCACGTACCGAATCCGGGCGCGATGCAACGGGTTGACTCCATTCCTGCGACGACGCATCGCGACCCGAACCGCTCAAGTAGAGCAACCCGGCGAGCGCGGAAACGCACATCGCAGTGGTGACACAAATTCGCTGCACAAAATTGCCTGTCAACGAGACTCAAAACTTTTTTAGCGACCCGTAGAGTCCCGAGGTTGACCTGCACACAAGCCTGGTCGGCAGAGACTCTCCTCGTTTATTCGGCAGTTCACCGGAATCGATACAGGCGTTTCGACCGGCACAACCCGCAATTCCGGAAAAGTTTGCCTCACCCCCCACCAGGAGCTGGCCGTCTCGTGCGAAACAAACCCCCTATCGTCCCCAGGTTTTCACGCTCTCGAAAAATCGGACTACCAGCTCGCGGGACGCCGTCGTGACGGCGGCGACTGCAACTGTCCAGCGATATCTGGCTGCGTGGCAGCCAGTTCAGATACAGGCCGGAGAACGCATCCCCGAACAAGGACTTGCACCTCTCTGACCAGATACACTTACAGTCACTCTGACGCGGCCAGAATGGTCGGGTCGCGTAGCGACAGGGTGTTTCGTCGTTCGCGTCCCTATTCAATAGAAACGTGACAGATTTCCCGTGCGTCGATGGCGCGGCGTCCTGTGCTATCGGCGCCCGACCGCGAGCGGTCGGGCCGCCCGGCGTGAGGTCGGGACGAAGACCGATCGACTTTCGCCCGCGCTCACGCTGCGGGTTACTACCAGACTTGTTTTTATCCCCGTTGACGATCGAACGTCGGCGAGGCGACCACCAGGAGTCACTCATGTCCAAAGTCCGATGGGGAGTACTCAGCACCGCGAAAATCGGCACGGACAAAGTCCTGCCCGCGATGCAGCAGAGCGAGCTCTGCGAAATTACAGCGATCTCTTCCCGGGACGCCGGGCGGGCGAAAGTCGCTGCGGAGAAACTCGGGATTCCGAAATCGTACGGCTCCTATGAAGAAGTCCTTGCCGACCCGGACATCGACGCAATTTACAATCCGCTGCCGAACCATCTTCACGTCGAGTGGTCGATCAAGGCGCTCGATGCCGGCAAACATGTCCTCTGCGAAAAGCCAATCGCCCTCACGGCCGATGAAGGCCTGCGCCTCGTCGAAGCGGGCGCGCGGCATCCGAATCTGAAACTGATGGAGGCGTTCATGTATCGCCACCATCCTCGCTGGCATCAGGTGCGGAAACTTCTGGCGGCGGGCGAGATCGGTCAACTGCGCGTTGTCGAGTCTCACTTTTCCTACATCAATATGGACCCGCAGAATATCCGCAACCAGGTCGACGTCGGTGGCGGAGCTTTGATGGACATCGGGTGTTACCCGATCTCGGCCTCGCGCTGGCTGTTCGGTTCGGAACCGTCCCGTGCGCTGAGCCTCGTCGAACGCGATCCGAATTTCGGAACCGACCGGTTCAGCTCGGCGATCCTTGATTTTGATTCGGGCCGAGCGACTCTGACTTGTGCGACTCAGATGAACCGTTTTCAGTGGATGAACATCGTTGGCACGACCGGCCGCATTTCGCTCGACATCCCGTACACGGCGTGGCCGGATCAGCCGTGCCACATCTGGGTGCAGCGGGATCTGGACATCGAAGAAATCGTCTGCGATCCCGTCGACCAGTACACACTTCAGGGCGACGCGTTTTCTCGAGCGATTCTGGACGACACCGACGTGACGACGCCGATCGAAGACGCGGTCCTCAACATGCAGGTGATCGAGGCCGTCTTCAGAAGTGCTGAGACGGATACCTGGGCGGCAGTTTGATCCGAGTAGATTTCGGGCCTGCCTGCCGGCAGCCGCGAATGCGGCTCGTGTCTCTCATTCACGCCGACCGGGCTTCGGCAAAGACAGGGCTACTCTGCAGACTTTCCGGCTGGTTTCGCGTCCGGCTTTGCCTTTTCGGCGGGCTCCTGGGGAGCTTTCGGCTTCTCGATTTTCCCAAACATCAATCCGCCTTTTTTGCCGTGCTGCCAGGTGCCGGCGTACCGGTCTCCGTGGAACATGACTCGAGACGAAAATGTTCCCATTCCGGCGATCGTGAAATCGTCGAGCACGATCATCGGGGTATCCCCCGCCCACAGGACCTTCAGCGACAGCGGGATCGGCACGCCTTTGTGGAGATACACGAAGAGGTAGGTGTCGCCGCTGATGTGGTTGACCGTTGCAATCTGGTAGCGGTCCGGCTTCATGGATTGTTCGGCAGGAGCGTCATCGAGCGTAAACTGGCCGACAAGAGTTGAACCGCTGAGTTGTTTCGTGAATTTCTTGATCGCCTCGGTGCGATCTTCCGCCGCCTTCGCTTCGGCAGCCGCCTTCGCTTTGGCTTCTGCGTCTGCTTTTGCATCATCATCCTGAGCAGAACACGGAGCGGACAAAGCCAGAATGGTGAGGGAAACAGCGAACAACTGACGAATCGGTTTCATGTCGTGTTCTCCTGGTGGAGGTCGATTCGGCGGCAGACACTGTTCGCCTGGAACAGGTTTGCGATGGGGAATCGACTGTGTTGAGAAACGGGCGGGAGCATCATCGTAGCGAGCCGCCTCCGGCCGGCGGAAGCCTTCAGCCTGAACGAGCTCGCTCATGCGTCGTGGCGGTTGTCCGGCGGACGAAATCGTTGCTCCTGCCGAATTTGAGCAATTTGATTTTCTGTGAAGAAAGTGCGTAGGCGCGTCGGTGGCCTATGGTAGGATCGCATTTTTCCAACCCCGCAAATGTCGGTTCTCGCTGCATTTGAACGGACTCTGGCTGATGAGAACCTACTTGCCTCGACCCCTCCCATTTTGTTTTCCACGCAGATCGCTGGCGGTTCTCCGTCTGCGAACTCCCACCCGCGAACGTCTGTCTTCTGGTGTGCTTTCCAGGTCGTTTTTTTCGTCGCACTGCGACGCGACCGACCTGCGACACACAGAAATGCCTGACCGGCCAAATGACGCGCAGGACAGTCCGCCTTCTCTCGTGCAAGCCGGGCTTTGTGGGAACTCTGTTACCGGAAGACTTTCTGAACGCTCTGTTCGAGCGGCTCAGGAAAGTGGTGGAGTGAGGCGCTCGGTCGGTTTCACTGGACCGATTCTGATTGAGTCCGGAATTTGACGTCTCAAGTTTGATGCCTCAACAAGGAGGAAGAGAAGCATCGGTCAATCCCGATTGGAGCATGCTGTTCCCGCGGTTGACTTGAGTGGCTGTGATAGAAATTCGGGGCAATTCGCCAAGAGTGTGGAATCGCGGGGCTTGCAGTGTTGCGAAACCCGTCTGAAATCGAACAATCGACGTAGAGAAATGAGCCGTTCCGCACTGGAACGCGCGTGCCCGCGACGACGAAGCCGCTGGCTGAAACGTGCACGGAGTGCGAAGACGACTTCTGGAAAGGGTGTCCTGTGCATCGATTTGTACCTTCGCTTGCCTCAATGATTGAGGGAGCACGCAAGATTGGCTACATCACCTACCAGCAGGTTGATAACTACCTGCCGGACGAGGGCGGCGACCCTCGCATGGTTGATGACCTCATCCAGCTGCTGGATGAGCTCGGCATGGATCTGCGTATTGATCCCAACGTGCCCGACGATGACGAACTTCTCGAGCATCTCGAAGACGACCATCCGAAAACTCCGCCGAACGAAATCAACCCGGCCCTCAAACCGCTGATCGGTCCTGAGTCTTCGCTGTCGTCCCGTGATCCGATTCGGATGTACCTCTCGCAGATGGGGAACATTCCACTGCTGACGCGGCACAAGGAAATCTTCCTTGCCAAGACGATCGAGATCACTCGAAAGCGTTTTCGGCGAACGACGATGGAGTCGGACTTCGCAATCGAGATCGCCGTTGAGACACTCGAAAAAGTCGCCGCTCGACAACTGCCGTTCGAACGAACTTTGCGAACGTCGGATACCGAAAACGCGATGAAGGAGCAGATTGAAGGCCGCATGCCGATCAACCTGCCGACTCTGCGGGAACTGCTCTCGAAAAACTTTGAGGACTGGGAAGTCCGCAAGTCGCCGAAGGCTTCTGATAAACAGAAGGCCGAGGCACTGATTCGAGTTCAGCGACGACGACGACGTCTGTGTACGCTTTGCGAAGAGCTCAGCATCCGGACGCAGCGTCTACAGCCGGTCATGAAGCGGATGCACCAGATCGCCGATCGAATGGAAGTTCTGGTGAAGCAGATTGCGGTCCTCAAACGACGTCGTAACTCCAGCGTCACGCGGGACCTCAATATACTGGAGGTCGAACTGAAGGACCTCGTCGAGAAGACCAAGGAGTTCCCCCAGGAATTCATCGCCCGCAGCAAAGAGATTCGCCGCCGCTTCGACGCCTGGACGAAAGCCAAACAGAAACTCTCCGGCGGAAACCTGCGGCTGGTGGTCTCGATTGCCAAGAAGTACCGCAACCGCGGCCTGAGCTTTCTGGACCTCATTCAGGAAGGCAACGCCGGCCTGATGCGGGGTGTCGAGAAATACGAATACCGACGCGGTTACAAATTCTCGACATACGCCACCTGGTGGATTCGACAGGCGATCACACGAGCGGTCGCGGACCATGCTCGAACGATTCGAATTCCCGTCCACATGTTCCAGAGCATTTCGACGCTCAAAGCAAAGAGCGAACAGATTCGCCAGGAAACCGGACGCGAACCGACGATCGAAGAACTGTCAGAAGCCGTCGGCCTGAGCATCGAAGAGACCGAGCGGATCATGAAGACGTGGAAGCATCCGGTCAGCCTCGACACACCTGTGGGCGAGAGCGAAGACAGCAGCTTCGGTGACTTTCTGGAGGACTCGCACCACCAGGCACCCTCCGAAAACGCGATGCACAAAATGCTCAAGGACAAGATCGATCACGTCCTGAAGAGCCTCACGTATCGCGAACGCGAGATTATCCGCCTGCGTTACGGACTGGGCGACGGTTACAGCTACACGCTGGAAGAAACCGGCCGTATTTTCAAAGTCACTCGCGAACGAATCCGGCAGATCGAATCGAAGGCCCTCAAAAAACTGCAGCACGCCACACGAGCTGTACATCTCCAGGGCTTTGTCGACTCCGTTCCCGAACAGATGGCAGAAGCTGTCGAAGCAGTCGAAGCTGGCGTGGAGTAATTTTCGCTTTCGAAACCGCCATTCGAACGCCGCAGCATCTGCTGCGGCGTTTTTTGTGGACTTCATTTACAAACTCGAAGTGCAAGCAAGGGGCGAAGGACTTTCGGTTCCGGCAGCGACACGACGTTGCTCCACTGCGAACCGCCCATCGTCACTCAGCGTCCTCTTTCACATGAAAATCCTCCTCACCGCCGGTCCGACGCGCGAGTACCTTGACGATGTCCGCTACCTCTCCAACGCGAGCAGCGGGCGGATGGGTTATGCGCTGGCCCAGGCCGGACTCGATGCCGGGCATGAGGTTGTTCTCCTCAGTGGTCCAGTCGACCTCGTTCCTCCGGAAGGCTGCGACTTCCGGCCGGTGGTAACAACGGCAGAGATGAGGGCCGCCGCCGTTGAGCTCTTTCCCGATTGCGATGGGGTCATCGCTGCGGCCGCTGTCTGCGATTACACACCGCGAGTCCGCACAACCGGCAAAATGACGAAGACCGGAGAGCCGATCACAATCGAGCTCATCGAAACCGACGACGTGCTCGCACAGCTCGGCGCGACGCGCGGGCATCGCTGGGTGATTGGCTTTGCGCTGGAAGCGGAAAATGCTCGAGAGAACGCCCTGCAAAAACTTCGAGCCAAAAACTGCGATGCCGTGGTTCTTAACGGCCCCTCGGCAATCGGCTCCGAGACCAACGAAGTCCAGTTGCTCGGCCCGCAGGGCGAGACGCTTCAGGAGTGGTCGGGGAGTAAAACCGGCATCGCCAGCTCGCTCATTCGATGGATCGACGAGAACCTCGCCAGCCCCACTTGAGATTGTGTGAGAGCGTGAGTTTGTTCTGCCGGCATCCATCCATCCAGGCCGCACGTTCTGCCTGGCTCGCCAGATCCAGCCAGCCGCGCCAGCCGGACACGTCGCATCGTTCTTCGTTGATCTCAAACCCGCAATTCCTGCCAGGCCGGAATTCTCGTGCTATGTTTGAGAAACGCCGGTTCCCATGCGGGACACCAGGTCCTCATCGAAACCCATTGTTTAATCCGTCGCCGCAGGCAAGGCGGCGACCTGGGCCTTGCCTGCGGCGACGGGTTAAACGGCAGATTCCATTTCGTTCAAAGCTGAGTGGCCAGCAGCGCGGTTGCTCGTGGCGGCCGCGTTGCACATTGGTCATTTTCTGCAGAGCGACTCATTACAGGAGAAGGTCGGTTATTGATGTGGGACTTCCGTAAACTCAAATCCGACCTCTTCGCGCTGGCATTGCTTGGTGCGACTCTGTTTGTCGGCCTTGCCATGTTGAGTTTCGATCCGGCCGACTCGCCGGGGGCGACGGTGTTCCCTGTCCACAAGGAAGTCTCCAATCTTTGTGGAGAGCTCGGTGCAAGGCTCGCGTGGGGATTGCGAGCCACTTTTGGTCTCGGTGCCTGGGCTCTGGTCGCAGCGATCGCGGTTGTCGATTTCCGGCTGCTGACAAAAGGTCCGGACGAGACGTTCCGGCAGAGGCTCGCCGGCGGCGTACTGATGCTGAGCTCCCTTTGCGTCACAATGCACCTGCTCGCGCCGGGACTTGGCGGAGGCCAGATCGCAGGCAGTGGTGGTTACCTGGGTGCGTGGGGTGTCGCCGGTTTTGAAAGTTATTTTGCCACAACAGGGTTGCTGATTCTGCTGGGCTCAACCTTTGCGGCTGGTTTTGTCCTTGCGACTGACGTCTCGTTGATTGCGGCCGGTCTGAAGCTCGTGTTCTTCCCGGCAACGATTTTTCAGGTCGCTTCGTCGTGGTTTGCCAGCCGGGAGCCTGAAGAAGAAATCGACCATCGCGGCGCTCTCAGCCGTCGCGAGACCGTCGTCGAAGAAAAAGAAGAAGAACCAGTCGCAGACGAACTGGATGAGGACGAGTCTGCAGAAGTCGTCGAGGAAGAATCAGATTCCGGCGAAATCAAAGTCAACCCGCCCGTCACGGTGCGGTCGCAGCGGGACCAGGTTGTCGCGCGGCTCGAAGCGGCAAGCTGGTCGGGAAAGGGGGCGCGTTATGAGCTGCCTCCGCTCGACCTGTTCGAAGACGCGGAGGAATTTCCGTACGAGCTTCTCGCGAAGAAGGCTCGTGTGGCCGCGGTCACGCTTGAGAAGACGTTCGGCGAATTCGGTCTCAACGTGAAGGTCGTCGAGGTCGATACGGGACCGGTGATTACGCAGTTCGAACTGGAGCTCGAAGCAGGTCTTCGTCTTTCCAAAGTGACGAGCCTTGCCGATGACCTGGCGATCGCACTGCGGGTGCCGGCCGTTCGAGTTGTCGCGCCGATCCCCGGAAAGAACACGGTTGGCGTTGAAGTGCCGAACGAGGACCGCGTTATGGTGCGGCTGAGGGAGCTGATCGAAAGCTGCCCGAAAGAAGCCAAGTCGATGCGGATTCCGCTGTTCCTGGGCAAAGATGTCAGCGGTCGAGCGATAGCGGTCGACCTGGCGGCGATGCCGCACCTGCTGATCGCCGGCCGAACAGGCACGGGTAAGAGCGTCTGTCTCAACACGCTCATTCTGTCGATCCTCGCCACGCGAACGCCGGACCAGGTTCGCATGTTGATGATCGATCCGAAGATGGTTGAGCTGAGTCCGTACAAGCGGATTCCGCACCTCATGCATCCTGTCATCACGGATATGAAAAAGGCCGAGGCTGTGCTGGCGTGGGCCGTCGACAAGATGGAGGAGCGGTACGACCTGCTGGCCCGTTGCGGAGTCCGACACCTGGACAGCTACAACAAGCTCGACCATTCGAAACGGCTGGAGCGACTGGGAATCGATCCGGAATCGCCCGACGCCGACGACGTTCCGGACCGGATGCCGTACATCGTGATCGTCGCCGACGAAATGGCAGACATGATGATGACGTCGGGCAAAGACGTGGAGGGGCACATCATTCGCCTCGCACAGAAGTCGCGGGCCGTCGGCATTCATCTGGTGCTGGCCACTCAGAAACCGACGGTCGACGTCATTACGGGACTCATCAAGTCGAACCTTCCCGCACGAATTTCATTTCAGGTCGCCAGCAAGACGGACAGCCGAGTGGTGCTGGACGAAGGCGGTGCCGATCGGCTGCTCGGCAACGGCGACATGCTGTACCTCGCGCCGGGAACGAGCCATCTGACCCGCGCTCAGGGAACCTACGTCAGCGACGACGAGGTCAACGGGATCATCGATTACTTCTCTGAGTACGAACCGGAATACAGCGCTGAGATCGCCGTCGCAGCATCCGCCCGCAGTGGGGAAACCCGCGCTGAGGATCTGAAAAACCGCGACGACCTCTACGAGCCGGCGATCGACATCGTCGTCCGCGAAGGTCGAGGCAGCGTGTCGCTCCTGCAGCGAGTCCTCGGAATCGGCTATGGCCGGGCCGCCCGACTCGTCGACTTCATGGCGGAAGACGGAATCGTCGGAGACTACAACGGCTCCCAGGCAAGAGATGTGCTGTTCACACCCGAGCAGTGGGCCGAGTTCAAAGCCAAAGAGGGCATGTGTACCGCGGACGAGGCGGCGTTCGCATAGCGTCCGTCCTGCGGGCTTGCGACTACGTCGCGTTACTCGGCAGGCAATTCCATTCCCGCCTCATCCGCAATCGCCCGCAGCTTCTCCAGACCGGTATTGATGATCTGCCGCGTTCGCTCGCGAGAGACGCCGAGTCGTTCGCCGATCTGCTCCAGCGTCATCGGCTTGCGAAGGCCCTGCAGCGCGAACCGCAGGCTGATGGCTTCCTGCTCGCGTTCAGTCAGCTGGTCGAGGATGGACTCAATCGTCTCAAGCTGACGGTTGGCTCGCCGCTCGTCTTCACGGACGGTCGAGCGATCGTCGGTCTCGTCGGAAATCAGCGACTCGCTGCCAGTCCGGAAACGGTCAAGCTGCACGCCCTCTGCCGGGATCGACCTTGCGTACGATCTCATCACGGCCCAGGTCGCGTACGTTGAGAACTTGTTGCCGCGTGAGTAGTCGAACTTTTCGATGGCTCGAATGAGGACCATGTTTCCGTCACTGACCATTTCGAAGAAGTTGGAAGACGACCGTCGGTGCTTTCTGGCGATCGAAACGACCAGCCTCAGGTTGCAGCGAATCAGAATGTTCTTAACGTCGAGGCTTTGTTCGAGTAACTGTTCCAGGTGATCCATGTCCTCTGACTTCTGCCGCGACGCGGGAAGTGCATCGCGAATCGCCGCCGCTTTGAATTTCAGGTAGTTCATTTTGCGAAACAGAAACTGCTCCTGCTCGCGAGTCAGCAGCGGCGTGACGTAGAGGTCCGCCAGGTACGCGGGAATTTCCGACGACGGATCGAGGTCCGAGTGGTCCGGAAGGTCGAGCTCAATGTCCGTATTGAGGATCTGCTCGTCGGCCTCGGGCTCAGCGAACTCGTCGGACGGCATGAATTCGATGGCCTGATTGAGCAGCGTTTTGACGCGATGCTCTGTGGCAATCCGATAAATGCTCGACCGTGTTCGACCGTAGCGTTCGGCAAGCCTCGTCGCGGAAGCGCCACCGCGAATCGCGCGAAAAATGTTCCGCCGGTCTTCATCGGTGAGCGTGACCGGTCGATTCGGAAAGACGGCCGATTCGGGGTAACGCTCATCAAACTGCTTGACCGTGTAGCGGATCGTCTCCTGAGCTCGGCCGGTTTTCTTTGCGACCCGCGCGGTCACTTCAGTGAGCGACGCGCCGTACCGGGCGAGCCGTCGGGCCCGTCGAATAATGAGCTCTCGGTCGGCCTCGCTCAGTTGCGAAAACTTCGCGCTGCGGTCGATTCTCTCGCCGCGTGCCTCAGCAAAACGCTCGACGACGGACTCGGGAAACCCGACTCGCAGACGTTTGCCGGATCGGTAAAGACGATTGGCGAGCCCGCGATCGCGCCAACGCCGGACGGTTCTGGTTGACACGTTGAACCGCTCGCTGATGTCCTGCACGGTGAGGACCGGTTCCGGCGACTTGTCCAGGTCCAGATGGGCACTCTTCGAGAGGTCCTCAATGAAGCATCGCAGATCGTGGAGCAGATCGTCGCCGGCGATTTCCAGGTCGGGGTATTTGTCGGATCGAAATTTCGTAATCCGCTCGCAAAGTTCGGGATAGTCGTAGAGTTGATGACGATCCACTTCGACAAGCAGTCGCTCCGCCCGCTCAATCTGCTCAACGCGAACCGGCACTGGCGAGAAGCGGACCTGCTGGTCGGCCAGCTGCTTCACGGCGGGGTTTTTGTAGCGGGGTGAGTCGGGCACGGTTGAGCCGGATTGGACCAGATTGGCGATCGAAAATTCCAGGCACCCAAGGGTAGCAATCTTTTCATGAGGATGATGACGTGATTTCGCGTTTATTGTGAGCACCGTTTACCCGGTTTCTGGTATCGCCACGGTGATCACGCTGCCGGTCGTGGATACCTTGATCGATCGAGCTGGTAGACGGAAAAAAATCTCATGCTGAATGAAATCGGAGAATCAGGTCGTTACAAACGCTGCCTGACTGAGCCCCTCAACCAAATTCAAGACGGTGAGAATCTGCCATGAGATCGTTGTGTTTCAGCTTTGCGGTGCTGGTCTCGGTTGTTGCAGGAACTGCTCAAGCCGAGGATCTGTTTCTGGTCAGCGCGTCGTACGGCAAGAACGTGATCGCTCTTTGCGAGCGGGACGGGGCCGTCCTGTGGCAGTTCAAAACGGGTGGACCCGAGCGTGGCCACACCGGACATCACGAAATTCAAATGCTCGAAAACGGCAACATCCTCTTTCATGACGACTGGGAGACCGTCAAGGAATTGAAGCTCGATGGAACGGTCGTGTGGAGCTACAAAAGCTCCAACGTTCACGCGTTCACTCGACTGGCCGATGGCAACACCATGATTGCCGAGTCCGGCAGGGGACGGATCATCGTCGTCGACAAAGACGGCAAACTTGTCAGCGAAACGCCGCTGGGAAATGACGGGCGGGGCAGCACTCGCCAGGCGGAAGTCCTCGCCAGCGGGAACTACCTGGTCTGTGCCGAGCAGCCTGGCACGGTGACGGAGTACGACGCCAAAGGAAACATCGTCTGGGAGTACGAAATCAAAACCCGCGTCTACGGGGCGATCCGATTGAAGAATGGCAACACGCTGATCTGTTCGGGTTCCGGGAATTCGGTGGTCGAGGTCTCGCCGGAAAAGAAAGTCGTCTGGGAAATGAAAAACCAGGTTCCGGACACGAAGATCGAACTCAAATGGACCGCCTGTCTGAAGGAGCTTCCGAACGGGCATCTGCTCATCGGCAACTGTCACGCCGGTCCCGACAGTCCGCAGATTTTTGAGCTCGACAAAAACCGAAAAGTCGTCTGGGAGTTCAACGAGTTCGAGCTCGTCGGCAACGGCATGGCGTGCTGGGATTACGTCGACGCAAAACAGGCGGCCAAAGTCCGCAAGGCCGTCGCGACATTGAAGGCCGAATAGATGTCTGAAGTCTCAGTCGATCCTGTGCGCAGCGAACGCGCGCGCGGCTGTGCTCAAAGGGCTGTCCATCGGAGACGCGTTCGGTCAACTCTTTTTTCTTCCGTGGGTGGCGGAAACGGCAACGCGTGAGGAATTACCGGAAGCGACGTGGCACTACACGGACGATACGGAAATGGGGATCGGGATCGTTCAGGTCCTGGAGACTCACGGCGGGATCGATCAGGACGCTCTCGCTCAAGTGTTTGCCGATCGACACGCCGCCGAGCCCAATCGCTGCTACGGCCCAGGAGCTCATCAGCTACTCGGGCAGATCTCCAATGGAGCCGACTGGAAGGTCGCCTGCCGGGAATTGTTTGGCGGTGAGGGCTCATTCGGAAACGGCGGAGCGATGCGGGCCGGGCCGGTCGGTGCGTGGTTTGCCGACGACGAGAACGCGACGATCGAGCACGCCCGTCGGTCGGCCGAGGTCACGCATGCTCACATCGAAGGTCAGGCCGGAGCGATCGCGGTCGCGCTGGCCGCCGGCTGGGCGTGGCGATGGTCACAGACAGGGCGAGTCGAGCCAGCCCGAAACATGCTCAGCCGGGTCGCCGAACGGCTGCCGGAATCGGAAGTCGCCGCGTCCGTCCGGCGAGCTGCAGAGATCCCCGCTGACGCCTGGCAGTTCGACGTCGCTGCCGAACTGGGTTGCGGGCACAGCGTGACAGCTCAAGACACGGTCGCGTTCAGTTTGTGGATGGTGGCTGCCCATCTGGATGACTACTGCGAGGCCATTCTGACGACCGGCCGGGTCGGTGGTGACGTCGACACAACCTGCGCCATTGTCGGCAGCATTGTCTCTCTGGCCGTCGGTTCGAAATCGATTCCGGATGAGTGGCTGCGCCGGCGCGAGTCGCTCCGGTGGTGACGCGGGGTGCGTCCGGCGGCCTATCGAAAAGTGGCATGGGCATCCTGCCAATACTCTGCAGCTCAACGTTAAACGACTCTGTGTCATAAAGCTGTGTATCGCATCGTCAGGCAGGAACCGTGCCGAACACGATTGGCATCCTGCCCGTGCGGACTCCTGCAGGGATCACGGCCTGGAAGGCCGTGCCACTTCTCAGGTTCAACGCACTGTCGAGAGATCGCAATTCGTGTTCCCTCACGCCAAATGGGGTATCCTGTCGGGCTCGTTTCGTTCCGTGAGGAAGACGTCATGCCGGCTCGACTTCTTGTTGTCTCCGTTCTGCTTCTTGCCGACTCAAATCAGTCGGCGACGGCGGATGTCGACTATGTCCGCCAGGTCAAGCCGATTCTCGCTCAGCACTGTTTCGTGTGTCACGCGGCGCTGAAGCAGCAGTCGTCGTTGCGGCTCGATACGGCGGCTTCGATGAGGGCCGGAGGCGACAACGGAACGACGATTGTTCCCGGGAAGTCGGTCGACAGTCTTCTGATTCAGGCGGTCAAGGGGACGGCTGGCTTTGTGATGCCGCCCGAAGGAGAAGGCACGCCGCTGACCGACGACGAGATCGCCGTCCTTTCCCGATGGATCGACGAAGGGGCGAGCGCACCGGCCGACGAGAAGCCGCAGGCCGATCCGCGTGCGTACTGGTCGTACCAGCCGGTCGTGCGACCGCCGATGCCGAAAGTGACAAACGGTTTGTGGGTCCGGAATCCGATCGACGCGTTTGTTTCGAAGCAGCACAAAGAGGCGGGGCTCAAGCCGGTCGAGATGGCGATGCCGGAGGTGCTGCTGCGGCGAGTCTACCTCGACCTGATCGGTCTGCCGCCGACACGCGAAGAGCTCAACCAGTTTCTCAAGGATCCCTCGGACGAGGCTTATGAAAAGGTCGTCGATGATCTGCTCGCCCGGCCGCAGTATGGCGAGCGATGGGGGCGGCACTGGATGGACGTGTGGCGGTACAGCGACTGGTACGGCCGTCGGGCGTCGAGCGAGATGCGGTACAGCCAGCGGCACATCTGGCGATGGCGGGACTGGATTGTCGAGTCACTGAACGAGGACAAAGGCTACGACGCGATGCTGCGCGAAATGCTGGCCGGCGACGAAATCGCACCGACGGATCCCGACGTGCTGCGGGCGACGGGATTCCTCGGCCGCAACTGGTACAAGTTCGACCGGAACGTGTGGCTGTTTGAAACCGTCGAGCAGACCAGCCAGGCATTCCTCGGCCTCACCCTGAAGTGCTGCCGCTGCCACGACCACAAGTTCGACGCGGTGACTCAGCAGGAGTACTACCAGTTTCGAGCGTTCTTCGAGCCGCACGACGTCCGCACGGATGCGCTTTCCATCGGGGCCGGCTTCGTCAAGGACTCGACGCTGGGCGAGATCCCGGCCGATGGCGTTTCACGCGTGTTCGACAAGGAGCTCGACGTTCCGACCTACCTCTTTGAGCGAGGCAACGATCGCCACCCGGACAAGTCAAAGGTGCTCGCTCCCGGCGTGCCCGCGATCCTCGCGAAGGCCGTTGAGTCGTCTGTCGAAATTCAAACGGTCTCACTTCCGGTCGAGGCTTTTTATCCCGCGCTCAGAAAGCCGGTTGCCGAGAGTCTGCTCAAAGACGCCCAGGCCAAAGTCGACACGACCCGAGTCCAGCAAAAGGAACTCGCCGCAGCCGCCGTCCAGGCGGAAGCGAAAGCCGGCGAGGCGAAGCGCGCGTTGAGCGACGGCGGGACGGCGGAGCCGGCAACCAATTCGCAGCCGTTTCTTGCCGACGATTTCTCAAAGAAACGCGATGACGTGTGGCAGGTTAAGAGCGGCAACTGGACGTGGGAGGACGGCGTGCTGGCACAGAAAACGGTGGGAACTTTTCTGACGATCTCGATGAAGGAAAATCATCCTCGCAATTTCCAGGCAAAGGTTCGCTACCGGACTCTGCCGGGCGGTACGTACCGCTCAGTCGGTTTCAGCTTCGACGCGACGGCGGATGGCAGCTCGCAGGACGTCTACACGAGCTGTGGCGACGCCGGCGGTTCGGTCCAGGCGTTTCATCGTGTCAAAGGGCAGCAGTCGTACCCGGCCGCGGGCATCGTGCGGACGCCTTTAAAGGTCGGCGAGGAAATCACCGTTGAGGTCACGGCCCGCGAATCGCTCCTCACCATCATCCTCAACGGTGAGGAGAAACTTCGGTACGTGATGCCCGAAGCGCGGCAGGACGGGAAGTTTGCCTTGTGGGTCCACTCGGGGGCCGCGGAGTTCCTCGACCTGGAGATCACGGAACTCAAGGAGAATTACTACGACCTGCAACTGCAGGCCGTCCAGGCGAAACAGCAGCGTGACCTGCAGAAACTGCTTGTCGAGATCGCGAAGGCTGAAGTCGATTCACTGCGAGCTCGCCTCGAAGCCGAGCGGGCAAAGCACTCCGGCACGCCGGAAGTGCAGACAAAGTCGGCCGCGTTGAACGCGGACAAGGCCGAGCGGCAGGTCGCCTTGCTTGCTGCTCAGAAAGATCTGTTTGCGGCCGAGCAGGAACTCACGTTGCTGATGTCGCGCCAGGCGATTGCCGAATCGCAGCCGACATCGAGTCTCGAACCGAAAACCGGCGCGGCCGAAACCGCGATGAAAAACGCGGTTTCGAAAATCGAAGCGGCGCAGAAGAAAGTAGAACAGACTCTCGCCGACTTCGACAAACCGGACGGCATGTACGAACCGGTCGGCACGACGTTTCCGACGACGAGCACCGGACGACGGCTCGCACTGGCTCGCTGGGTGACGGATCGGCAGAACCCGAGGACGGCGCGTGTCGCGGCCAATCACATCTGGCTGCGGCATTTCGGCGAGGCGATTGTCGAGTCCGTTGCCGATTTCGGGCCGCACGGCAAAGAGCCGTCGCACCCGCAACTGCTCGACTGGCTCGCCAGTGAGCTGGTCGAAAACGGCTGGTCGACGAAGCATCTTCACCGGCTCATCGTGCTGAGCTCGACTTATCGCCTGAGTTCCGTCACGAAGAGCGACGACCCGAACGGGAAGATTGATGCCGGCAACCGGCTGCTGTGGCGAGCAAACTCGCGACGGCTTGAAGCGGAAGCCGTGCGGGACTGCATGCTCGCCGCGGCCGGTCACCTGGACCTCGCCCGAGGTGGTGCGGAACTTCCGCAGGCCGAGGGACAATCGGTGTTTCGCCGGAGCCTCTACTTCCGCACGACGCCTGACGATCAGATGGAGTTTCTGAAGCTGTTCGATCAGGCCGACCCGAACGGCTGCTACCGCCGCAAGCCGAGCGTCGTGCCGCAACAGGCTCTCGCCCTTTCGAACAGCCCTCTGGCTTTGGGCCTGTCACGCCGCCTGGCCGCGGAGATTTCCCGGCAGACCGGCGAGGAGAACTCGCCGGAATCTCTTGCGGCGTTTGTGCAGGCCTCGTTCGAACGGATTCTCAGCCAGCGGCCTGACGACAAATCTCTGCGGTTGTCGCTGAACTTTCTGGAGAAGCAGACAAAGCTGATTGAGGCGGGCGGACTGAAAGCGTTTTCCGGCTCACTCGCCGTACAGCCAGCCGCGTCGACCGTCGCGCATCAGCGAGCTCGCGAGAACTTCGTTCACGTTTTGTTCTGCCACAATGAGTTTGTGACGGTGCGGTGACTGCCGATGTCGGATCCTGAGTTCAAAAAGGGCAAGGAGTTTTTCAAAGTGACACGTTCTCTCTGCTTCACCGCGTGGCTGGTTCTGGCATTTCTCCTGCCGGCCGTTGCTCAGGTTGATAAACCAGAAACCGACACGGCAGCGTTGATGAAGCGGGCCGAAAAACTGAAGTCGGCTGCGATCGCTGAAATGACTGCCGCGAGGGAAATAGAAGATGAAGCTCGCCGAACCGTTGCCCTGGAATCGGCACGCAGTCTGCTTGGGGACGCGAAGACGATCTACGGAGAGGCGGTCGACGGAATCGGTGAGAAATTTAAATCGTACGGCCCGTTCGTCGACCGAAATGCGGAGCCGAAAAGGTTTGCGGAAAAGGCAAAGGCGGAGGCGTCCTATCTGAAGGCTAAACTGGAAATTGCAGGCTGCACTTATCAGCAGGCTCAGACTTACGACCAGAGTGATGAAACTCGCGTCGATCTTTTGAAAAAGGCCGCAACGGAGTACGAAGAGATCCATCAGAAATATCGTTCGCTGCTTGCCGGTCTGTTCGCGCGGGTGTTGCAGGGACGCTGCTTCCAGGAACTGGGCGATGTACGGCGAGCCCTGGGGATCTACAACGAGATTCTGGGCCATCCTTCGAAAAGTGCGCAGCTACAGGCGCTGCAGGATCAGGCTCTGTCATTGCGGTTCGTGTGCCTGAATTCGCCATCGCGGCGAGACCACGCTCTTGTCGTTGAGGAAGGCCGGGAATGGAGCGAACTGACGCCGGCTCAACGCAAGGACTCTCAGACCGGGCAAGGTATCCGGTGGGAATTCGCTCGCGGACTCGAACTGCTCGCACAACAGGATTCGACGTCGGACGAGGAACGCGCGGAATTGCTGGCCGAGGCGATCGAAGTTTTGACTGAGCTTGGCAAAGCCAAAGGTGTTTATCAGAAACCGGCCGCGAAAAAGCTGGAGGAACTGAGTGCGAAGTGAGCCCGATGTCTCTTTCTCGAGCACTGGCTCCGTTCCGGAAAGGACGTGAGTTGAGTGCCGTTAAAAAAGCAGCGTCACGGCGCAAGCTGCCCGGTCCGAGCGCAACTTCCCGCGCAAACCGCGCGGCTCGCGCCGCTCAGTCGATTCGACTTTTCAACGGGCAGTCAGAGGCTGTCTTCCAGCCGAGCCAGCACAACTCTTGACACCTTGCCGCCTGCCGACAGATGCAGCGTCCGCGAGAACTCGCCCGTGATTTCGAACTCGATCGTCAGGCGGTCGCGCGGCAGGACTTCTTCCATCCGGTCCGCCCACTCGACAAAGCAGACTCCGTCCGATGAGAGATATTCGTCGGCACCCAGTTCCAGGAACTCGTCCATATCTTTGAGGCGGTACGTGTCGAAGTGGTAAACCGGCAGTCGGCCTTCGTACTCCTGAATGAGGACAAACGTCGGGCTGTTGACGACGGACGAGTCGACTCCCAGTCCCTCGGCCGCCGACTGAACGAGCCGCGTTTTCCCGGCTCCAAGATCACCGACGAGCGCCACGACGAGACCCGGCAGCGCGGCCTCGCCAAGCGATCGGGCAAAACGCCGTGTCGCGTCTTCGGATTCGCAGTGAACTTTGAACACCGGGTCTGACACGAGCGGATTCCGATTCGGGACGGATTGGAATAAGGAAAACAGGGGGTGAGGAAACCGGATTCAGCGAAGAGCGACGTCGGGATTTGAGAGGGAGGCAGCGAAACGTGAAGAGGTCGCTCCGGGCTTCTTCCGAACCTGGTCGATACCGCAGCCTCGGCCAGGTTGCAATCATACCCGACGACGGTTATTCACGATCGGTACTGGTGAATCCAGAGTTGTCCGCAAAGACCGGGCGGCCTGCTCCACTACAAAACAAAAATCTGACTGAAACAGCCGGGCGGAGACACGCTGCCGCCGGAAAGAAATACTGACGATGTCCGACTGGGTCCGAGTAGCCGATTCCACTGCCGTTGCCGACTCCGTGGAGTCTGAATCCGCGGGGGTGACGTTTTTTGTCGACGATCACGAAGTGGCCGTGTTTCGAGTCGATGGGAAACCGCGTGCGATCGAGGGCAAGTGTCCTCACAAGGGCGCTTCGCTGGCCGGCGGAAAACTGCAGGGCGATTGCATCGCGTGTCCGTGGCACTCGTGGGTTTTCGACACGACGACGGGCGAGTCGCCGACGCATCCGGGGCAGTCGGTCGGTGTGCTCTGCGTGAAAGAAGACGAGGGCGGCTTGTGGATCGACCGCGACTCGATCCCCGTTCCGGTCGCGAAGACGGCGGGCGAGGACGGGGTCCATCGCTACCTGATCCGGTACGCCTCACCCGGCTGGATCGGTCTGTTCGGCACGGTCCACGAGCTCGACTGCCCGCGCGGATCGCGCGTCGTCGTGCAGACAACTCGGGGTGAGGAACTGGGCGAAGTCCTCGCCGGCCCGGGTGAGACTGTGGCTCAGACTGGCGATTCGAAGCCGACGGGAGAAGTCCTGCGACTCGCTTCCGCTGAGGAGCAGTCTGAACACGGCGAGCAATCCGTGGCGATGCTCGATGAGCTGATCGAGTCTGCTCAGTCGAAGCTGGATGCCGCTTCGGTGAACGCGCAGGTGGTCGACGCGGAACTGCTGCTCGACCGGAAAAAGGCCATCCTGTATTACCTCGGCGAGGCGTCGCCGGTGCTGACCGATCTCCGCGAGCCATTGAGCCAGGCCGCCCGGCTCGAGGCTGTCGAGTGGGCAACGCTGATCGAACCGGAAGGCGGCGGCGGATGCGGCGCCGAAGGTTGCGGCGGAGGCGGCGGTGGCTGCCACTCGGACTGAGATCTGAGTACCGTTCGCTTTCTGAACGGCAGGAAAATTCATGGTCCGCGAGTCGGGCCTGACGACTGACACATCGGGGATTCACCATGAAAATTGTCCGCTTTATCGACTCGGCCGGCAGCACCGGCTACGGGGTTCAGCACGCGACCGGAGTCACTCGAATTGACGGCTGCATCTTCGGCGAGTTCTCTGACACCGGCGAGAGTGTCGACGTCAAAAAACTCCTCGCCCCGGTCGAACCGAAAGCCATTCCGTGCATTGGCCTGAACTATCGAAAACACGCGGCCGAAGGCGGGCAGCCGGAGCCGGAATTTCCCGTGCTGTTCATGAAAATGCCCAGCACGGTGCAGAACCCGGGCGACCCGATCCTTCTGCCAACTCACTTGAAGAGCAACTCGGTTGACTACGAGTGCGAACTGGCGGTCGTCATCGGAAAGTCGTGCAAAAATGTGTCGAAGGAAAACGCCCTCGACTACGTCCTCGGGTACACGTGTGCGAATGATGTGAGTGCCCGTGACTGGCAGTCGAAGTTCGGCGGCAGTCAGTGGTGTCGCGGCAAGACGTTCGACACGTTCTGTCCGCTCGGGCCGGTCCTTGTGACGGCCGACGAGATTCCGAATCCGAATTCGCTCGGCATCCGCACGATCCTGAACGGCAAAACGATGCAGGACTGGAATACGGACGACATGATTTTCGACGTGCCGACGCTGATCGAGTTTCTCAGCGGGAGCACTCGCCTTGAGCCGGGCACGGTGATTCTGACCGGCACACCGCACGGAGTCGGCTTCGCTCAGAAACCGCCGCTGTTTTTGAAAGAAGGCGATGTGATCACGATCAGCATCGACGGCATCGGCGATCTGACCAACCCGGTTATCGACGAGGTTTGATGGCCCGCCTCCGTCCTGCTCGGGCACGCTCCGAAAACAGAGTTCACTCTTATTGGAATCCGCGATGAGCACTCCTGGAAAAGTCGCACTGGTTACCGGATCTGGTTCCGGAATCGGCCGGGCTTCGGCCCTCGCTCTGGCGAAGGAAGGCTACGCAATTGTCCTCGCCGGCCGGCGGCAGGAGGCTCTTGATGAAACGGCAAAGCTGGCCGGGGATGCGGCGACACTCGCCTTCGCCACCGACGTCGGTGATCCGGCGTCCGTCGAGAATCTGTTCTCAAAAATCAAAAGTGAATTCGGACGGCTCGACGTGCTGTTCAACAATGCCGGCATGGGAGCCCCCGCGGTGCCGATGGAGGAGCTGACTTTCGAGCAGTGGCAGGCCGTCGTCAGCGTCAACCTGACCGGCGCGTTCCTGTGCACGCAATCGGCAATCCGAATGATGAAAAGTCAGGACCCGCAGGGCGGCCGCATCATCAACAATGGGTCGATTTCGGCGTACGTGCCGCGCCCGATGTCCGCTCCGTACACGGCAACGAAGCATGCGATTACTGGTCTGACACGTTCGACGTCGCTCGACGGACGGAACTTCAACATCGCCTGCAGTCAGATCGACATCGGCAACGCGGGCACGGAGATGACGGCTCGAATGTCGAACGGTGTCCCGCAGGCGGACGGCTCAATGGCCGTTGAACCGACGATGGACGTCAACAATGTCGCGCGGGCGGTCGTCTATATGGCCAGCCTGACGCTCGACGCCAACGTTCAGTTCATGACCGTGATGGCGACAAAAATGCCGTTCATCGGGCGCGGGTGAGTTGCCTCGCTGAGCAAGCTGTTGAAAAAGCGGCATGGGCATCCTGACCATGCGGGATCCCGATTGAATCACGGCCTGGAAGGCCGTGCCACTTTAGATTTTCAACAGGCTTTCAGGTTAGAACTTGTGACGCAGTTCCAGGCGGAAGATGTCCTGGTAAAGGCGGTCACCCGTGAGGGCTCGACCGTAGCCGACGTAGACGTCGCTGCACTCGGTCAGTTTGTACCGCGAGCCGATCTTCAGGTTGACGATCGTGTCGCCTCCGGAATCCTCTCGAACGTCGATTCCTTCGGCGGAGATGTATCGCACCCGGCCGTCCAGGAACGACCAGCCGACAACTTCAACGACGGGCGTGATTTTCGGCAATCCGATCGGAGCCAGGTTCGAGCTCGCTCCGAGTCCGTACCGTGTGACGTTGGCCTGGTCGTTTGGTGTTCCGTCAATCGATATCCAGTGTCGCAGTTCGCCCTCGAAGGTGACCCAGTCCTGGCGATGCAGAAAGAGCAGTCCGGGTTCCAGGCTGACATGGCCGGTCCCCATGCCGGATTTTTCGTCGCCGGTTGGGAAGTACCCTTTCATCTGAAACGTGACGAGCGTGTTGGGCTCGCGGCACAACGCCACTTTGAAGCCGGCTTCCAGGTCGCCGAACCCGGCGGTGTTATCGTTGATTGTGGGGTTCGATAGAACGAGAGGGGCGTCGACGAAGACAGAGAAATCGTCATTCGGTGCCCACTCGACGTACGAGGAAAACCGCTGGTAGTCGACCCGCGATTCCGCTCGCCCCGGCCCGTTGCCGCTGGGGGGAGTCCAGGCCCAGATGAACTCGCCGCGGTTGGGTTTGTTGCTGTCGTAGGCAGCATCGTACCGGAATCGAACGTTGTTACCGATCACGGCGGTGTCGATGTAACCGGCACCGCTGTCGCCGATCGAAACGGGATCGTCGTCAGCGTCCTGCGCGGTGGCCGAACCGGCTCCCACCAGGAATGCGGCGAGCGTGATCGCGTAGACCAGCTTCGTTGGAAAGTGATGTCGCATGCGCATAAGACGTCTCCGCCGGTTATTCGGAATACTCCACCAATATCGGCGGGGCTACGGCGGGACTGGGTTCAGAACAACTCGACGAGATTTCTGGTCGGTGCCGTGACTCATCATTCCAGTCAGCGAGACTTTGCGGGATAGATCGACTGTTAAAATCTGCGGCCTGTTCGGGCTACAGCGACTTTCTGCTGACAGATCGCCAGACGGATGGACCGATCGTCGGCCGTGCCGCACCTGGCTCAGACAGATTGGGTTTTCTCAGGGCAGCCTGTGCGCGGGCAACTTTCTGAAAGATGTCAGCGAGATTGAACTCGTGTTGAACTTGCTCGAATGGGCGGGACGAACGATCCGGTGTCGGCCGGAAGTTTTGAGGTTGTGCGGGGTGGCTTGAGGTGGCGGCTCCCACTTTCCTGGAGAGTGTCTCGTAGCAGCGGGCCTGGGACTGCCAGGAACGAGGCGGGCGGCGACTGTGGCATTGCCGGGCGAAGTGAGGCTGTACCGGGTTTCCGGGACGCGGGTTCGTTGTCGAGTGGCGGCGTCGGGAGTTCGGTTGGCGGAACGAGGGTGGGCACGGTCGGTTTCGCTGCGGCCGGTTTCGCTGCGGCCGGTTTCGCTGCGGCCGGTGCGGCGGATTCGTCGGCAGGCGTGTTGTCGAAATTGGGAAGCGGCTCGATCGTGAGGACTCCGTCGTGCGAGTTGCCGTCGCTCCAGTGCGCGTCCGATTCGACGAATTCCATGGGCTCGGTGTGAAGCAGTGACTCGGCGTCAAACGCGTTCGATCGGGCGCGAGCCTGGCGGAGGGCGTCGACGTAGGCTTCCGGCTCCCATTCGCCTTCGGCCAGCGTGATCGAGTTATGCTGAAGCAGCGTGCCCTGGCGGAACTGCAGATTCGTGACCGCCTGAGAATACAGAACGAGCGAACGGTAGTACGCGATTTCTGCGTCGGCATAACTGGCGACCGATCGAAGGTACTCCTCGATCGTCTCCGTTCCTCGCTGGACCTTGAGAAACAGGATTCGCTTGCGTTCGGCGGCCGCGTCGCGTCGATTGAAGTTGGACCGGGCCGTCCGGTATTTCTCGGCGAGCTCCTGGTAGGCGATGGCCAGTTCGTGACTGATGTCGTGTTCCTGCGCACCAAGAACCTCGCGGGCTTTCCTCAACCGCAGTTCCAGATTCTGAACCTGAGCCCTCGCCGATCGCAGACCGAGCGGCATCTCAAAGATGGCTCCGGCCGTCCAGCCGGTGTGATTGTTGTCTGTGATCGTCCCGGCATAACTGCTGAACGAATTCCGGTCATCCTCGATCAGGTTGTCTCCGAACCCGTTGACCTGATACGAGGCGATGAGATCGAGCCGTGGCCTGACGAGGCCTTCTGCAGCCAGAAGCTGCAGTTCGAGACTTTTGATGTTCCACTTGTGCCGCCGAATTTCGACGCGATGAGTCAATCCCTCGGCAATGCTCACCGCCCAGTCCGGCTTGAAGGCTGCGGTCATCGGCTCGTCGGACGGGCGCAGAATCTCGCCATCGTTGACGGGCAGACCAATCAGACGTCGCAACGCCGTTTCGCTTTTGTAAAGTTGAGACAGTCCTTCTTCGGTGAGCACCTTCGTCTGGAAGTAAGCGTCACGGGCGATCGGTTCGTCTTCGACTCGAAAACCCGGCGCACCGCCCTGATCGAGCTTCGCTTTCGCGTCGCTCCAGGATTTTCGGGCACTCTGTCGCGATTTGACCTGCGTATCGTAAACCCGGTACTGCAGATAGAGATTCCAGTAGGCGTCTTCGACATCCTTCAGCAGGTTGACCATGTCCTGTTCAAAATCGGCCAGCGTGATGTCGTGGTTGATTCGCGCGATGACAACTCCCTGATTCACTCCTGACAGGCCGCCGAACTGAGACGAAATTGGTCCGGCAATCTGAGTGAACTCCGTGCCCGCTCCGGCGAGCAGCGGATGTCGGTACGACGCATTGACGTTTCCGTCATAACTGGAGCCAAACAGCCCGGGAGTATTGTTCTTCGAGTAGTTGACTTCCTGTCCGACCTGAAACTGGCCACCGTAACCGAACGTTTTTGAAAGCTGCGAGACGACGTTCGCGGAGTTGGCTGTCGTCTCGTTGAAGCCACCGGTGATGAACCCGGCGTTACGAATGGATTCGTTGCGGCCCCAGGTCGCCTGTGTTGTGAGCTGGGCATCGAATGCGGCGAGGGCAGCCTCGACGCCGCGGCCTCCGAAGAGAACTCCCGTTTCCTGGATCGCCGGGTCGTAAACGCTCGGCGCGTTGGCCGGGTTGGACAGAATCGGGTTGCCGCCCGACAGGAACGAGCTACCCGTCCGAATGATTCGAGCGTTCTGCAAAGCCAGCTCGATGCACTCGGCGAGGCTGAAATCGCGGACGTCATCCTTCGTGAGATCGTCGATGGTCCGCGGCGGGCGGGAGAATGTGTCCCGGTCAGTCTCGTGATGGACGTGCGCGTACTCGATCTTCGACGCGGCATCGACATAGTGGCTGATGTCGTCTGTTTCGTTGATGACGTATTGCAGTTCATCGGTGTCCGCACAGCCGGCAAGGGCCGCCGCGAGCAGCGGGCAAACTGTCCACTTCAACCAGTTGGTCATGAGAGATTCTCCGCAGATCACTCATAAGATGTGCCAGGGAAACGAGTTAACTCGTATCAATCTGTCCCGCGACACAATGAGCGCACGCAGCCGCAAACGGATCGCAACCGCTACAACAGGTATCGGCGACCTAACCGTCAAACTTTGACTCGGTCCCGACTTGTCAGAGTCTTCTGGCGGATTGCTGGAGAAAGGCCACCTTGAGCATGGGCAGAAAGTTGTTGCCGTCGTCTCAAATCGGGCGGCGATTCGCCGGCAGTGCTCAAGCCGACCAATGGATCGTTCGATGGCGTATCGGCGGCGGCACGTCATGTGATCGCCTGATCGCCTGATCGATCAGCGAACCAGCGCGACGGCGTAGAGGCGATCGTCGGAGTGATCTGCCTGAGTCAACAAGCCGTGAACTCGCGGAAAGTGGCCTGGCTGGTCGATATCCGGTCAGCCACCTGCCTGCCAGGACGGCAACGTTTCCGGGATTGCGACCACGACTTTCCGGCGACGAACGACGACGAAATCCGGTCTAATGAAACCGAATCGAGAGGCCGGTGCCGGCGAAGAAATCGTCGGAAGCCGCGGTGAGTCCCGTTCCAGCGCGGATGTCCCACTGCACATCGTTGCTCAACAGATAAGTGAAGCCGCCGTTGAGGTAGTGCTCGACGCGGGCCGAATCGGCTCCCGAGGGGAATCGTGCGTACCACTCGGTGTAGGCTCCCAGTTCGTCGGTCAGGGTGAGCACGACTGTCGCGGACTGAGCAAACTCAATGTAGCCCTCACCCGTGTCGTCGATGGAGCGGTTGAACTGTGTGCTGCCTCCGATTGCCAGTTTATCGGAGATTCCCCAACTGTAGAGCCAGTTAAGGCCCGGCAGAGTTTCTTGAGTGGTGAAGGCGTTGCTACCGGTCGGGACGGTCATCTGCGGTACGAGTGCCATCTCCGGCAGGAAGCCATCCTGCGGAGTCAGACCGATTTTGAAGCCGAGGTAAAGATCCTCGGTGCCACCCGTGTTGGTGCGGACTCCCCCGATCGTCGACTTGTTCTGAACCGGGAACAGAGCCACACGAAATTCGAGCCAGTTGGCAAGGACGCCGTAACGCAACAGTGGCTCGCCATAACTGTGCGAGCGTTCGGAATCTCCGTCGTCGCGGTTTTCGGTGTAGGTGTACCCGAATTCGAGCTGCGCGACGCCCTGGCCGACAGTGCTCGACGCTTCGGTAAAGTCCGGCCGGTCCGTGATCAGCGGCTCGTTGAGATCCGGCCCGCCCGTCGCGCCACCGTAGCTCCATTGAAAGAGCGTGCCCGGGCTGTCGGTCAGACAGAAGTTGTTTTGAGCCGGAGCCTGGACCCAGTCATGGACAGGCGACGCGACCTGACCCAACAGGTCGGAAGTCACCGCTGTGAGTTCGTCGGCCTGCGCCGTTGATCTGACAAAACTCGAAACGCCAGCCAGGACGCCAAACGCAATCATTGTTGAGAGCCGCATGGCAGCCTCCTTCCAGGAGTTGTCTGAACTCGTCGATACCGCTCGCTGGTTGTCGGCCGCCGGTCAGATTCGTCGTCTCCGCCAGGAGCTTTCCCTGCGAAGGCTTGATTCGATTCCTCACGCAAAAGTGCTATAAATCGCATCTTCGCGTATTGACTCCTTTTCGGCAGAACTGGCTCAAGCAGGCCATTCAATCCGACTTTTTGAGTAATCAAAATCTGATCTGCCGGACGCCGATTCCCGCAAAGTTTCACACCGATGAGGCACTCCGTTGGGCAGGCAGCCACCGATTTACAACGTGGAAGAGCGGGAGGGCCTGCGGGTCGCCTCGAAGTTCAACGCGCAGCTGATGGACCACGTGCGACCGCACGTGACTGCAGGCGTTAAAACCCGCGAGCTGGACGACCTTGTGAGGGAGTACACGCTGGAGCACGGCCACACACCGGCCTGCCTCGGCTACAACGGGTACCCCGCGTGCTCGTGCATCAGCATTAACGAGGTCGTCTGTCACGGAATTCCCGACGATCGCGAGCTGGATGACGGCGACATTGTCAACGTCGATCTCACCACGATCGTCAACGGCTGGTACGGCGATCAGTCAGAGACCTTTCTGATCGGCCAGGTTTCGGATGAGGCCCGGCGGCTTGTCCAGGTCACATTCGAATCCCTGTGGGTTGCCATTCGAAGGATCGAGCCCTACGGCAAAGTCCGCGACATCGGGGCGGCCATCTACAAGTACGCGCGTGAGAGAGACTTCGAAATCGTGCGCGAGTACCAAGGCCACGGCATCGGACGCAGCTTTCACCAGGAACCAGGCATTCCTCACTTCTGGTTCCGCGGCACAAAGGCTGGAGGTCAGGTGATTCGACCGGGAATGTGTTTCACGATCGAGCCGATGCTCAACATCGGCACCTGGAAAACGAATCTCGACAAGTTTGACAACTGGACCGTCCGCACTCTCGACGGAAAGCTGTCGGCTCAGTTCGAGCACACCATCCTGATGGGCGACGACGGACCGGAGATCCTCACGCTGACTCAGAACGGACCTCAGGAAGGCCACTCGTTCTAGTCTGGTTCGGTCTCGTAAGGCCAAAATGGGAGGGCGAGGCTCCTGCCGAGCCGCAAGCTCCTATCCAATATCGATCTTCACATCCGCATTAAGCGGTCTCTTCTGCCGTCTCGTTGTCAGGCCGATCCCATGCGCGGAAGCTGGTCCAGAATCGACGTGG
>JAQBVJ010000024.1 GCA_027623235.1 Planctomycetota bacterium | reverse complement strand
GCTCGGCAGGAGCCTCGCCCTCCCGAAATGCGAGTCCACACAAAGATCATCCCGGCACCGTTACCGCAATTTGACCAGCTGCGACTTCCGTACGATCTCTACACTGACGAGGACATCGCCCACCGCGTGCTCTATGTCGAAGCGTCCAGGGGCTGCCCGTTTACCTGCGAGTTCTGTCTGTCCGCTCTCGAAATCCCCGTCCGCCAGGCGGACCTCGACGAGTTCCTGGCCGCGATGCAGACGCTGCTCGACCGCGGAGCACGGCAATTCAAATTCGTCGACCGCACGTTCAATCTGAATCTGCGAGTCAGCCGCGCGATCCTCGACTTCTTTCTGGATCGCTACACGCCAGGCTTGTTTCTCCATTTCGAAATGATCCCTGACCGCCTGCCGGAATCGCTGCGGACAATGATCGCGCTGTTCCCTGCCGGTGCGCTGCAGTTTGAAATCGGGGTTCAAACTTTCAACGAGCAGGTTGGCGAGCTGATCAGTCGGCAGCAGGACAACGCGAAGCTCGCACAGAATTTCCATTTTCTGCGTCAGCAAACCGGAGTTCACATTCACGCGGACCTGATCGTCGGGCTGCCGGGCGAGACGGTCGAAAGTTTCGGAGCGGGCTTCGATCGGCTGGTCACGCTCGCCCCGCAGGAAATTCAGGTTGGCATTCTGAAACGGCTGCGAGGAACCCCGATCGTCCGGCACGACGACGAGTGGAAAATGATCTACAGCGACTCGCCACCGTACGAGATCCTCAGCAACTCGCTGATCGATTTTCGGACGATGCAGAAACTGCGACGTTTCTCGAAGTTCTGGGACCTCGTCGGAAACAGCGGCAACTTTGTTGAGTCCACCCGGTTGATTCTTAGTCATGCTTCCTCACCGTTCGATTCATTCCTCGCGCTCAGCGAGGCGATCTTCGAGCGGGAAGGAAAGTCACACGGCATCTCGCTGCAGCGACTCAGCGAGCACGTGTTTGAATTTCTCGTGTCGGTCTGCGAACGGCCTCGTGATGAAGCCGCCTCTGCAACCTGGCAGGACTACACACGAAACGGGCGTCACGATCGCCCCGCGTTCCTGCGCGGCTTTGACCTGTCTCATCCGAACAAGCCGGAAGAAAACCAATCGGCCGGACCAAAAAGACAAGCCCGGCACGCCGGCCAGTCCTGATCGAATGATGTCGCTCACGCTTGTTTCGCGCCTTCGTCATGTCGTGCCGTCGTCTGCTGGCTCGTCGACCCCGGCGTCTTCAAACAGGCCGTCGACTTCAGGAATGCCAGAGTCGAGGTCCATCTCACGCGTCCACAGCGAGCCGAAATCGTGCCCTGACCAGTCCTCCGGGTGCAGTTCCGCAGCGGCGTTCACGAGACCGGGCCAAGTTTCCTCGACCGTCCAGACAGCGGAATTGTCGAAGCACAGCAGAGGCACGTACTGCATCCGTCGCCCATCTCTCGCCAGTCGATCGGCATTCAGGAAAACGGAATTCTCGATGCCGACGTCTTCCGGCGCGCCGGCTTCGAGCTCTCCGCTCTGGCCGCGGACGGGCAAATGCTTCATGCAGGTTTCAAGGATACACCAGACGCCGCGACTGGTCCGGTACATCGGCCATGCATGACCGATTGCTTTCTGTTGACCGTTTTTCTCGTTGTGCATCGCTCCGACGGTGACTCGAACGCGGTCCTCGGGAATTCCGGCGGCGAGCAGCAGGCTGGCGACGAGGAACGATTTGTCCTCGCAGTCGCCCTGCTCAAGATTGATCGTCTCCTGAGGAAACTGCCAGAAGTCGAAGCCCTTGTCGTCATTGATGTATCGAATTTTCTCGACGACGAAATGCCAGATCGCTTTTGCCGAGAGATCCGCCTGGCGAGCGTGACTGGTTTCGAAGTCTCGACGATGAGCGGCTGCGATCTCCTGCCAGACCTCGACCATGTAGCTGTCGTTTCCCGGCAGGATCCAGCGGCGGATGTCCCACGGGCAGTAAACCGGCTTCTCGCCATCGAACGACGAAATCACGCGTTTGCGGCGCAGAATGGGATTCTCCAGCCGCCGCCGCCCGCCCCAGTAATAAAGATCGCCCGGTTCCTGACGGAACGTCACTCGCCGCCGTTTTGCGATTCGCAGTCACCGCCTCCGGCCGCCATCATCTCTTCGAATCGCTGCTGCATTTCTTCTGTGGTCAGGTTTTCGGTATTCGTCGAGACCACCCACTGATGTCCGAACGGGTCGCCGAGTCGACCCTGGCGGAAACCGAAAAACTGATCCTCAAGAGGCATGAGGATCTCCGCACCGGCCGCAACTGCGGTTTCGGTGAGCGAATCGACATCGTCAACCTCCAGACAGATTCGCACGGACGTTCCGCCCAGCGCCTTCGGACCGGGATTCTGCCACTCGACATTTTCTTCCGCGAGGTAAACGATCGAGTCGCCGATTTTCAGTTCGGCATGACAGATCGTACCGTCGGGCATGTCGAATCTCATCAGCTCTTCGGCTCCGAACGCCGCTTTGTAAAAGTCGATCGCCTTCGGCGCGTCAACGACCGCGAGGTAAACGGTGACGGTTTGCGGAATGGTCATCAGAATCTCCTGCCCGTTACGAATCTGAACGGGAGGGCGAGGCTCAATCGAAAAACGGAAACAGCTTCTTCAGCTCGACCTTCGTGGGCCGGTGGCCATATTCGCAAAGCTGAAACGACTCGGCGACTTTGACGGCCTTGCCGCGTTCCTCGCCGTACCACTCGATCAGAGAGTCACGGTAACTGTTTGCGATGCCGCCGTTTCGTCGCTCCCAGCTTGCCGTGAGGAGGGCCTTCCGCGCGACCGGATCGCCGGCTTTTCGCTGAATGAGCGTCTCCTCAGAACCGAGTGCTCCGCCCTCGTAGACCTGTGACTCCAGTGCGTCGATGCCGTGAACTTTCTGCTCGAAGATGTCGTCGATGGCGATTGTGATCGTCGGTTCAAACGGGTACGGCTTCGTGAATCGGTCGGGGTAGTACATGAAGACGGGATTCTTTTTCAACGGCTTCGTGTCCGGCACGAAGAACGGCACCGAGACCATGAAGGCCGCGTCTTGAACCAGAATGCCCGTGTAGCGATGGTCCGGGTGGTAGTCGTTCGGTCGGTGTGAGAGGACAAGGTCGGCTTTCCAGTCGCGGATCAGCCGGGCAATCGTGCGTCGATTTTCGAGCGTCGGCTCGAGCTCGCCGTCGTGAATGTCGAGGACCTGGACCGTCGTGCCCCAGCGCTTCGCACACTCTTTCACTTCGGCCGTCCGCCGAATGGCGAGAGGTCCGCCGGCCATCGCCCAGTGACCAATGTCGCCGTTCGTGACTGAGACCAGCTTCACATGGTGCCCGGCCTTCGCCCACATCGCCGCCGAGCCTCCGCATTGAAACTCGGCGTCGTCCGGGTGAGCTCCGAACGCGATGATGCGGAGTTTGCCATCGTCCTTTTCGTCTTCGGCGTAGAGAGACGAAGTGGAAAACGCGGCGAGAGCAAGAATCAGAACGGGCGGAATTCGAAGCGACTGCAGCATCGGATTGTTCCTCGTGATCGTGAAGTGACAACTGAAGAGTAAACCGAAGCGCAAGCGAGCCCGCAACTGGCGGTTAAATCGAGCTTCCGCTGGTCACTCGCGTTTGAAAACTTCACAGCCACTTCGGGTTGATCAGGAATCCCCGAATCTGAGTTCTCAGCGTGTCTGGCCGACAGTCGGATTGAGCTTCCGCGCCGTCGCGAGATCGCTCTGCGAACCGGCAGCGTCGCCCTGGGAATGTCGCAGCCTGGCCCGTTCGTAATACGCCCGGGCGACGGCATCGTCGAGACGGCGTGCCGCGGCGAAATCGGCGATTGCCTCATCGAGGCGACCAAGTGACAGCCAGGCATCGCCGCGAATCGAGAGCGGCTTGTAGCTCCACTCGCCGCTCGCCTTGAGAGATTCCAGGGCCGCATTGCAGTCGGCGACGGCCTTTTGCGGCTCACCCTGGTCCAGCCAGAACTGCGCCCGTTTCGCCAGCGCGTCGGCATTGCCAGGTGAAAGTTCCAGCGCCTTTCCAAATGTGGTCAGCGCGATTTCGGGATGTCCGCCCTCAGCCAGATGGCTGGCTCGATGGATGTAGCTTTGCGGGCTGTCCGGAGCCTGGCGGATTTTCGTGTCGATCTGTGCGAGGCCGATCAGCCAGCGAGCCTTGTCTTCATCTGCCTTTGCCAGATCGTCGAGCCCCATCGCCCGATACGCGGCCATCCGGCTCTGGTAGTGCTTGATGTTGCCCTCTTCGAGCTCGATGGCTTTCGAAAAATCGGCAACAGCCAGCTGAAGTTTCTCAGTCTTCAGATACAGCATGCCGCGATTATTGAACGCGTTGACGTAGGTCGGGTTGAGCTCGAGCGACTGGTCAAACGCCTTCAGAGCCTCATCAAACTCGCCGGCCTGGTACCTGGCAAATCCGAGATTGTTGTACGCATCGACATATTCCGGCTCGATCCGGATCGCTGCCTGAAAGTCTTCCGCCGCCGAGACAAACTCGTTTCGGGCGAGCGACACGAGACCTCGGTTGTTGTGTGCTTTCGCGAAAGCCGGATCAATCTCAAGCGCTTTCGTGAAAACCAGTGCAGCCTCGTCGTAATGCTGTCGCGTCAGAAGAAACAGCCCCTTCATGTTGAAGTAGCGCGTCTCGTTCGGGTTCAGTTCGAGGGCTTTTTCGTAATCGGTCAGCGCGTTCGAATCGTCGCCTGCGTCGGCGAGGATTCCTGCCCGCTGAAAGTGCGCCTCGGCGTTGTTCTCATCCCGACTGATAGCATCGTTCAGCGTTTCGAGAGCCTTCTGAAACTGCCGCTCCTGAATCAAAGCCACTGCCGACTGAACCAGCTTGTCGGACTCAGTCAGCTTCGCGGTCGCTCCGGACGTGCCTGGCGATACAGACTCAGCGGCTTCCTGAACCGCGGCCGCATCGGGCTCATCAGAATCACCGCAGCCTGTCGCCACGAGAGACAGGAGGCAGGAAAGAAGAATCGGCGCAGCGTGTAAGGGGGCTCGGAAGGACATCCGTGTCACTCCGTAAACGGGTTGAACTCGGGAGGGTTGAGTGAGGAGTCGCAGGGGAAGGAGAAGCGGCCGACAACCTGTCAAAGGCAGCGCGGATGGCTCACCGGAAGCCGCTTCCATCTGAGGTGAACGAGGCTTCTACCTGGACCTGTGTTTTTGGTCAACGTGAGTTCTTTGATTCGACCGCAACGCTTCGCGAAGCTGCGTCTTTCCGGGGCCCTAAACGAACCCGATGATCCCGTGCCGCAGCGAGTCAGCCGTCGGGGTCGTCGATCAGCTCCTGCAGGCGTTTGGCGTGCTCGGGCAACAGCCTCGCTGGCCATGTCTGGTCGATCAGACCGACATCGAGCATGTCGCGAATGTGCATCCGATCTTTATCACGGAATGAATTCAACTTCATCCGCAGCAGCGCTTCCAGCGACAGCACGTCGTATTCGTCCGCTGATTCGACTTCCGTGACGTCTGCTGAAGGAGCGGCATAGCTGGCCCGGACTTTTTCTCCCGCGTAGAGCAGGTGGACGGCGTCGCGAGGGCTGCCGTCGGGGCCATCGATAAAACAGTCGACCCCCATCAGTTCATGGTGCTCGAATCCGACCGCTTCGAGTGCCAGCTTCACGGCATCGAAGTCCGACCTCCGAACCAGAATGTCGACGTCCTGTGTGTTGCGCACGGCGGCCCGATCGACGCGAGCCACCCACGCGGCGACGGCGTTTCCCCCGGCAACAGCGTACGGAATGCCCGCTTCGCGCAAGGCGGCGGTGGCACGTAAAGCTCGTTCACGGACGGCTTCCACGGCTTCGATCATCCTTTTCCAGGAAAAATCATTCAGTTCGGTGGACATGACATCGTCAGTCTACATCGATCGGCGGCGGTTGAGAATAACTGTCGGCCGACTGTCCGTCAGAGGTCCTGCAGCCTGCCGCGGCATCGCTTGAACGCGAATCGGGCTTTGTTACGATGCCGGTCGATGTCGTTGATTTTCGATTTGTTTCGATTTTCAGCGGCTTGACAACCGCAGCTTCTCGACACGGCGCGTTGCCGTCGGGCGGCCGGTCCTGTGAATCACTCAGTCAGTTTTCTGAAACCATGTCGGTCATTTTCCAGACAGCGGCGCTCACTCTCGCAGCTTTTATTCTGCTGCAGACGCTCGTTTTGTGGCTGCGTTCTGCGCAGCCAGGTACGCTTGTTTTGCTTTCGAGTTTTGATCGAGGCGAAACGATCGTGCTGACGCGGCGTTTTGAGTTTGTTGCGTCGCCCCTGTGGCACTCGTGCCACAATTCCCGGCGAGCTTCGCCTGACGTGCTGCCATCAGGCAGCCGGACGGAACCTCGTGCGCTGGACAAACGCCGACTCTGATTTCTGACCCCGCTTCACGCCGATCGGCTTTCCGGTGTGCCGACTCAGTTCATCGAGTCGGCCAACGCTCCGTGTTTCTGGATTGATATCCGTTCGCCGTGGCGGCTCGTTTGAGTCGGCACTCTTTTCGAGCGGACCATCTTTCCAAATCGCTGTCCGACTGATTCGGCCTCAGGTCGACAGTTCGAGCGGCTGCGCCATTCGGCCGGGAAGAAGGCGCAGTGAAATGCCCGATGTACTTTATGCCGCTGTGGGGCTTGTCGTTGGAGGCGGTCTTGGTTTTTTCTTCGAGCGGTTGAAACGAGGGTCAGCCTACCAGGACCGTGACCAGATCATCGAACAGGCAAAGCGGGATGCCGAAAACCTCCGCAAAGATGAGGAGTTGAAAAACCGGGAGGAGCTGCTGAAGCGTCGCGAAGAGCTGGAAGAATCGCTCAACGAAACAAAAGACAAACTCCATCAGCGAGAGCGAGAACTCGACAAACGCCAGGGCGGGCTCGACGATCGCGACGAGGAATTCCAGAAGCGTGAAAAGATGGTTGAGTCGCAGCAGGCAAAATTGAGTGCCCGCGCGAAGTCGATGGACGTCAAGGAAAAAGAGCTTGACCGGGTCCTCGAACGGGAGCAGGACCAGCTCTACAAAATCAGCGAGATGAAGCCCGAGCAGGCAAAGGAACTGCTGCTCCAGCGGCTTGACCGGACTCTGAAAGACGAGACCGGTGGCTTGATCCTCAAGTACGAGGCCGAGCTGAAAGATCGCCAGGAAGAGCTCGCACGAGAGATTCTTGGGATGGCCATTCAGCGGATTTCGTCGGCTCAGACATCGGAAATGACCGTCTCAACCGTCGACATTCCGAACGACGAAATGAAAGGCCGCATCATCGGCCGCGAGGGACGCAACATTCGCGCCTTCGAGAAATTCGCCGGCGTCGACGTCATCGTGGATGACACGCCCGGAGTTGTCGTCGTGTCTGCGTTCGATAAGGTTCGCCGTGAAGTGGCCCGACTCTCACTCATCAAGCTGATCCAGGATGGTCGGATTCACCCGACTCGAATCGAAGAAGTCGTCGCCGAGACGAACAAGGAAATGGACGCTCACATTAAAAAGATGGGCCAGGAAGCCTGTCTGGAAGCGAACGTCGCCGGTCTTCACGAAAAGCTGGTCTATCTGATGGGGCGAATGCACTTTCGAACGAGTTACAGTCAGAACGTGCTGCGGCACTCGATCGAGGTGTCTCACGTCACGATGCTTCTCGCCGAGCAAATGGGTCTGGACCCGGCGATCGCTCGCCGGGCAGGATTCCTGCACGACATCGGCAAAGCAGCCGACCACGAAATGGAAGGCGGTCATCCGGCCGTCGGAGCGGAACTTCTCAAGCGGTACGGCGAGGGAGTCGAGGTTGTCCACGCGGCCGCCGGCCATCACGACGACATTCGCCCTGAGTTCATTTACACAGTCCTTGTCGCCGCGGCCGATGCGGCTTCGGCGTCGCGACCGGGAGCACGTCGCGAGAACCTCGACCGCTACGTCAAGCGGCTTGAGGAACTCGAAGCGCTCGCGTGTGGTTTCCCCGGTGTCGACCAGGCGTTCGCCGTTCAGGCCGGCCGGGAAATCCGCATCATCGTGAATTCGCGAGAGGTCAACGATCGCGGAGCCGCGAAGCTGACGAAGGAAATCGCGAAGGCGATCGAAGAAAACCTGACCTATCCGGGCGAGGTGAAAGTCGTCGTGCTGAGGGAAACGAAAGCTGTTGAGTACGCTCGCTGATCGCGGGCGGCGGTCGACTGCCGGATTCACAGAGGCCCGAGGCGACGTCGCTTCGGGCTTTTTTTGTGCCGGGCGGAATTGACACCTGCCCGGTCACTCGCGAGCCTTCCCGGCTCCGGTTCGGGAACATTGTTCCCCGGGCGGAACTGCTTTGAGGTCGTACGCAGGCAGGCCTTGTGACGACACATCCCTGACCGATTTCCACCGTGAATCACCGTGACGGCAACGCAAGCTGGTGATCTGACGGCGCTGGTATCGCTCCTCGAAACGACCCCCGGGTTTGAAAAACTCATCGCCGCTCTGGAGAGTGGCAACAGCGGGACAATCGACGGAGCGTGGGGCTCATCGTCCGCGCTGTCGGCGGCGACGCTCAGCCAAAGGTGCGGCGGAACAACGCTGGTCGTGCTTCCGCGCGAAGCCGATCTCGACGATTACGCGGACGACCTGGCAGCATTTCTTGGTGAGCCCCCGATCCTGTTTCCCGCCTGGGCGTCGCTGCCTCAAGAGACGGACGTGACGGATGTTGTGTTCGGGAGGCGGCTGCGGGTCCTGCGGCGGCTATCCAGTTCCGCGCCGCCAAAGGTCGTTGTGGCAACGATTGCGGCTTTGTTGCAGCCCGTTCCCGCGCGGGAAGAAATTGCCGCGGGGACACGACGGCTCGTGGTCGGCGACGAACTTGATGAAGAAGCGTTTCGCGCCTGGCTGACCGAACGCGGCTTCGAGCAGGTCACGGGGATTCAGCTGCCCGGCGAGTTCGCTGTTCGAGGCGGCATCGTCGATGTCTACCCCCCGGACGCGGAGGACCCGTACCGCCTGGAATTTTTCGGCGACGAAATCGAGTCGATCCGCCAGTTCGATGTCGAGAGTCAGCGCACTGTCGAGACACTCGACGCGGTCGACATCGCGATCGTCTCGCCAGTGAAGGCGGACGATTCCTCATCGAAAAACGACCCGGCTGAAAAGCAGGCGGCGTCCAGTCGGTTCGGTGCGGAGAGTTTCTTTGATTTTCTCCCAGGTCGATCGTGGTCCGTTCTCAGTGAGCTGTCCGACATTACCTCGGAGGGGCGTCAGTATCTCGAGCGGCTGAAAGATCCGCGGGGGTTGTTCAGTGTCGAGGCTGTGCTTGCCCGCTGCACGGAGAAGCCGAGCGTCATC
The DNA here is from genome assembly GCA_027623235.1 of Planctomycetota bacterium. Classification (GTDB taxonomy): domain Bacteria; phylum Planctomycetota; class Planctomycetia; order Planctomycetales; family Planctomycetaceae; genus JAQBVJ01. The sequence goes on along the minus strand of JAQBVJ010000024.1, from coordinate 60,513 downwards.
GTCGCGCCGATCGCGGCCGACGGATTCGACACGCCGTGCCATCTTCAGGTCGAGTCGATTGAAAAGTTCTCTGGACCGCGGGCGGAGGTGCTGAGCGAACTTGAGGAAGCCGTCGGCCGAAACGAACGCGTCCTCATCGCGTGCCACAACGAAGGCGAAGTGGAGCGGCTGGGCGAGCTGCTTGCTGAGAAGACGCCGGAGCTGAAGGACCGCGTGACGCTTTGTGTCGGTCATGTGTCCGCGGGTTTCCGGCTCGTGCCGCAGGGACTGATCATTCTCAGCGACCACGAGCTCTTCAGTCGAACCGAAGTCCGCCGCACGCCGAAAAAGCGTCGCGTCGAGAGCCGCGCACTCGACAGTTTTATCGAGCTCAAAGATGGCGACCTGGTCGTGCACCTCTCACACGGCATCGGCCGGTTTCACGGGATGAAGCTGATCGAGACCGACGGCGAGAAGGAAGAACATCTTGAGCTGGAATTTCGAAACAAGGTGCGGCTGTACGTGCCCGTCTCGCTGATTCACCTCGTCCAGAAATACGTCGGCGGTCAGAAGACGTCGCCGGAACTGTCGCTGGTCGGCAGTTCTTCCTGGTCGAAGAAGAAAGCCAGGGTCGCCGACGCAGTCGCGGACCTCGCATCCGACATGATCCTGCTGCAGGCAAAACGGCAAAGCAAACCTGGCGTCGCGTGCCCACCCGACTCGCACTGGATGCAGGAGTTTGCCGCAGCGTTTCCCTACACGGAAACGCCGGACCAGGTGAAGGCGATTGAGGACTGCCGCGAGGACCTCGAAGAAGCGCGGCCGATGGACCGGCTGATCTGCGGCGACGTCGGTTACGGAAAAACCGAGGTCGCGATGCGGGCCGCGTTCAAGATGATCGACGCCGGGCGACAGGTCGCCATCCTCGTCCCGACAACGGTGCTCGCCGAACAGCATTACAACTCGTTCAGCGAACGGTTAGCCGAATTCCCGATCACGATTGAATCGCTTTCCCGGTTTCGCACGAAGAAAGAGCAGAAACACATTGTCGAGGGACTCAAAGCGGGGACTGTCGATCTCGTCATCGGAACGCACCGTCTGGTTTCGAAGGACGTCAGTTTTAAGAACCTCGGCCTGCTGGTCATCGATGAGGAGCAACGGTTCGGTGTGGAGGTCAAGGAGGCGCTGAAGCATCTGCGGCTGGAAGTCGACGTGCTCACCCTGAGTGCCACGCCGATTCCGCGGACGCTGCATCTTTCGCTGCTGGGGATTCGGGACATTTCCAATCTGACGACGGCTCCACAGGAGCGCGTCGCGGTCACGACGCGGTTGTCGCGCTGGGATCCGGAGCTCATTCGCTCGGCGATCGTGCGCGAGCTGAACCGCAACGGGCAGGTCTTTTTCGTTCACAACCGCGTTTACAACATCCATGAGTTTGAGGACCGCCTCAAACAGATCGTGCCCGAAGCGACGTTCGATGTCGCGCACGGTCAGATGACGCCGAAGGATCTGGAGGCGGCGATGCTGCGATTCGTGCGGCGCGAGACGGACGTCCTGCTCGCCACGACGATCATCGAAAGCGGCGTCGACATTCCCAACGCGAACACGATGTTCATCCACCAGGCCGACAATTACGGCCTCGCCGATCTGCACCAGCTTCGCGGCCGGGTCGGGCGGTACAAACACCGGGCGTACTGTTACCTGCTGCTCGAAGAGGGCAAGACGGTCACCTCGACCGCGGCGAAACGGCTGAAGGCGATCGAGGAATTCAGCGAGCTCGGGGCCGGCTTCCGCATTGCGATGCGTGACCTGGAAATCCGAGGCGCTGGCAACATCCTCGGCACCGAACAAAGCGGCCACATCGCGTCGGTCGGCTACGAGCTCTACTGCCAGTTGCTGGAAAGTGCCGTGCGGGCTCGGAAGAACGAGCCGCAGCGTGACGACCGGCACGTGACGATCGACCTGCCAGTCACCGTTTTTGTCCCGTCGAGTTACGTTCCGCCCGGCAAAGCCAAGATCGAGGTCTACAGGCGTCTCACCGCGCTGCCGACCGTCGAAGCCTTGCGGGACTTCGAGGCGGAACTGCGCGACCGCTTCGGACCGATCCCCGAGGACGCGGTGCGGCTGCTCCTGCTGCAGGAAGTTCAAATCCTCGCCCGGCTGTGGAAACTGACTCGAATCCACCTGGAAGACGGCTACATCTACCTGACTTATGACGAACAGCGGTACATGAATCTGCTGAAGAGTCGGTTGAAATCGCGGCTGCGGATCATGGATCACCGGCAGGCGGCGTTCGTTTTGAAGAACCCCAACCCGAAGCAGGACCCGCTGTTACGCACGCTGAAAAAGATGTTGCAGCCATTTTCGTGACGCGGGTATAGTCCCGCTCCTGTCTTACCGTGCTGCCAGGAGCCCTCTGCGCTCACCCGTCTGCTCGACTCACATCGATTCCCGGCGGCACGACCTCGTTCTGAATGGATGCAGAACCATGGGCCTTCGAACCCTCCTCGTTCTTTCGCTGCTCGTTTCGCCTCTCTTCGTTTCCGGATGTCGATCGCCGAAGTCGAAGTTCCAGGAGCTGTGGTCGAAACGCGACGAGCCGACGGAAACCGCTCCACCGCGACGGCCGAATGCGCGCCAGGAATCTCCTGGAAAGGCCCAGGTCAGCCTCGGCGGGTCGGAATCAGCGCCGCGACTGGGCTCCGACATCGCGCTCACTGAGTTCAGCCCGAACAAGGAATTCATCGAGTTCGACGGGGCCACAGAAGTGGCACGGGTGAATAATACGATCCCGATCTTCGCTGGCGACGTCCTGGATCCGTTCACGCTCAACCTCCGGCAGGCTGAGCAACAGCTGACACCCGAGCAGCTGAATCGGCTCAAAGCAAAGCTCATTCAGGAAAACCTGCAGCCGCACATTGAGAAAGCCGTTCTGGTGAGTGCTCTTCGCGAGAGCATCGACAAAGAGCAACTCGAGCAGCTCAATGGGCAGCTGGCTGGAGCATTCAAAGAGGAAGTTGAACGACTCAAGAAACAAGCCAACGTGGGAACCCGGTTCGAACTGGAGCAGGCTCTTGAACGGGAAGGCGTCGATCTGGCAACACTCAGAGGCAACTTCGAGGCGCGACAGATGGCGATGTTCTACATCGGCAAAAATGCTGACGCGAAAATGCAGTTCAGCCGCCAGGAACTGCTCGACTGGTACAACGAAAACCGCGACCAGTACGCCATCAAAGCCGAAACCCGGTGGCAGCAGATTCGAATCAGCTTCGATAAATCAGGCGGCAAAGCGGATGCAGCCAGAAAGATGCAGCAGGTGGTCGCCGTATTGAGAAATGGTGAAGAGTTTGGTGACGTGGCCAGAGAGTTTTCCGATGGCCCTCGCAAGGCAGACAGCGGAGTCTGGGACTGGACCGCGCCCGACAGCCTGGCCGAGGAAAACGTCGACAAGGCTCTGTGGCAGATTCCGGTTGGCACAATCAGTCAGGTGCTGGAGACCCCGTCGGCGTACGTGCTCGTAAAAGTCCTGGAACGACAGGGCGGTGGCTACACACCGTTCGAAGATGTCCAGAACGCGATCAACACGAAACTCGTCAACGAATCCCGGACATCGGCTGCCGAAGCGGTCGTCAAAAAACTGATGGACTCGGCAACGATCTCGACGGTGTTTGACGAGAATTCCCAACGACTGCCGGATGAGTTGCCGTAGGTCGTCGCCGACTCTGCAAGTCAGGCCTCGAACACAGCCGTTGCACTGGAGCGGCGGAGCAACCCGCTTTCCACAGTTCCGGGTCGCTCGCCGCCCGGTGCACGCGGTCGTTCTGCCATTGAAACTTGAAAGTCCACCCGATGGCGAGAATCTATATCGAAACGACAGTGGTGAGCTTCTACTACAATGCTCGGACCGAGCCCGAGATGATTGCACGCCAGAACTGGACACGACGTTGGCTCGATGCTGCGCTGGATTCTTCAGACGAACTTGTGACCAGCCTTGCCGTTGAATCTGAACTCATGGCTGGTGATTTCCCAAACAAGGCCGACATGCTTGCATTGGCTTCTCGGCTTCCCCTGCTTGACGTGAACGATGCCGTAATCGAAGCGGTAGAAGCCTATATCGCGAATCATGTGATGCCGAACAATCCGGGAGGTGATGCCTTTCACCTGGCGGTTGCGTCATTTCATCGCTGCGATTTCCTCGTGACATGGAACTGTCAGCACATCGCGAACGCCAATAAATTCGGACACATCCGGCGGGTAAATGGTATCCTTGGGTTGGGTAATCCAGCTTTAGTGACGCCTCTTGAACTTCTGAATGAGGACGAAAACGATGGATAGTTATAGCGAAGTGCGTCGTGTGCGCAATGCGATGTCCCAATCGGTGGGGCATGACGTGCGTAAGCTGGCCGAGATGTTCAACATGCGGCGTGCCGAAGTGACTGACCGGATCATTGACCCCGGCACGAAGGCAGAACAATGCGATGCACACGGAGCCGCCGATCACGCGGTTTCCAATGGTAAATCTTCTCCCGCGGTCCAGTGATCGCGGTTACGCGAGACTGTTGAGTGTCTCTTTTGCCGCGGCGATTGTCCTGTCGATGTCTGCATCGGTGTGAGCGGCCGAGACGAAGTTCGCCTCAAACTGACTGCACGGCAGGTAGACACCTCGATCGAGCATGCCGCAGTGGTAGGCCGCAAACTTTCTGGTGTCGTTCCGGCCGGATTCGACCATGCTGACCACCCGGTCCGGGTTGAAGAACAGCGTGAACATGCTGCCGACCCGGTTGAGCGTGGTGGCGAGACCCGCTGCCGAAGCGGCCTCGCTGAGTCCCTCGCACAGCCGCGCGGACTGCGTCTCCAGTTGCTCGTACGGATCCTCGTCGCGGAGAATCGAGAGCGTCGCGATTCCACACGCCATCGAAAGTGGATTTCCTGCAAGCGTGCCCGCCTGGTAAACCGGTCCGACTGGCGAGACGGCATCCATGATGTCGGCTCGGCCGCCGTACGCTCCAACGGGCATGCCGCCGCCGATGATTTTGCCGAGCGTTGTGAGGTCCGGCGTGACTCCGAAGCGGCTCTGAGCTCCCCCGTACGCGACGCGGAAACCCGTCATGACCTCGTCAAAGATGAGCAACGTATCGTGCTTCGTGCAGAGCTCGCGGCAGGCTTCGAGGAAGCCCGGCTCGGGCGGAACGCAGCCCATGTTGCCGACGACGGGTTCGAGGATGATCGCCGCCAGCTCGCTGCCGGCTTTGTCAAACGCGGCGGAAAGTGCCCTCACATCGTTGAAGTTGACGACGATCGTGTCCTCTGTGCAGCCAGCCGGAACACCGGGACTCGACGGAACGCCAAGCGTCAATGCCCCGCTGCCGGCCTGGACAAGCAGGCTGTCGACGTGCCCGTGGTAGCAGCCGGAAAATTTGATGATCTTGTCGAGGCCGGTGAATCCTCGCGCCAGTCGAATGGCACTCATCGTGGCCTCTGTGCCCGAGTTGACCATGCGGACTTTTTCGATGGACGGCACGGCGTCGACGACGATCTGCGCAAGTTCCGTTTCGAGCTCGCACGGGGCTCCGAAACTCGTCCCCTTTTTGAGCGCCTCCTGAATTGCGGCAACCACTTTGGGATGCTGATGCCCGAGAATATGCGGTCCCCACGAGCCGACAAAGTCGATCAGCTGGTTCCCATCAATGTCGTAAAGATAAGCCCCCTCGCCGCGGTCAATGATCAGCGGGCTGCCCCCGACGGCCCCGAAGGCCCGCGCCGGGCTGTTCACTCCGCCCGGGATAATTCGCTGTGCCCGCTCAAAGTGGGCGATGCTCTTTTCTCGACTAATGGTCATCACAGGTCTCTCGAAAGCGAATGTTAGAGTCCAGATTGAATGTTCTTCCGAGGTTCTACCGAACCTGCCGGAGTGACGCGAGGGACCGGGAACTCGTCTGGACACGTTTCGGGTTCGCCCGTTTAATCCCGCCCCTGTCAGCAGGGACGCTGCCCGTGAAGCGCAGCGTCCCGGTGCTCGTTTTACACAATCCGCACGGAGGCGGAGTCGGGTCGTGGATACTCTCTCTCGCGTTTTGCCTTATCTCTGGCCGTATCGCAAGCACATCGTGCTGTCGGTTCTGTGTGCGTGTGGAATTTCGTTTTTGTGGGCCGCGAATCTCTCAGCGGTCATGCCGATCGTTCAGGTGCTTTTTAACAAAGAGAGCATCCATGATCAGATCACACAACAGATCGGCGAGGCGGAGACGGAAATCGACGCTCGCAAGGAGGCAATGAGGGATCTGGCGAAAGACGACCACGCACGACTGGCTCACGCTCAGGCCGACCAGAGCGCTGCGGCTGAGAAACTGCTGAAGCTCCAGCGGATTCGCGATCACGTGTTGCCCTGGGTACCTCGCGACAATTTCAACACGATCGCATTGATCCTGGGCGGCCTCATCCTGGCAACGTTTCTGAAGGGCTTCTTCATTTACGGCCAGGAGGTTCTGGTCGGCAGTGTGGTCAATCGAACGGTCATCAATATCCGGCAGGCCCTGCTGCGCCGCGCGCTGAGTCTCGACTACCAGACACTCGCGGCGAATGGCACTTCGAATCTGATGTCGCGGATGACGAACGACGTCGAGATTCTTTCGGTCGGCCTGAAGACGCTTCTTGTCCGATTGATTCGCGAGCCACTGAAAGCCGGCGGCTGCATCGCGTTTGCGTTTTTCTTCAACTGGCGACTGACACTGCTGACGCTGCTCGTCGTGCCGTGCATCGGTTTCGTGTTTCACCGATTCGGCAAGTCGCTCAAACGAGCATCTCACGGCACGCTGGAGAGCATGACCGGCATCTTCAAGTGCCTGTCGGAGACCTTTGATTCGATCAAAGTCGTGTTCGCGTTCGCCAGGGAACGGAAGCATCGCCAGAAGTTTCATCGCGCCAACAAAGAGTACTACGAGAAATCCATGAAAGTCGTTCGAGTCAGCGCGCTGACTCGGCCGACGACCGAACTGATCGGTGTCGTTGCTGTCCTGGCTGCTGTTTTGCCGGGGACCTATCTCGTTCTGAGATCGACGGACAGCCTCTTTGGGTTGCAGCTTTCGGACGGACCGCTGCAGATCGCCGAACTCGCAACGCTGTATGCTCTGCTGGCGGGAACGCTGGATTCCGTTCGCAAACTGTCTTCGGTTTACAGCGAGATCAAACGATCTTCGGCGGCGTCTGAACGGATCTTTGCGATCCTCGATCAGCAAACCAAAGTACCGGAACCGGAGATGCCGCGCGTCGTCAACCGGCACTCAAGTGAAATTCACTTCGAAAACATCTCATTCACTTACAAGTCCGAGACCGTCGACGGTGAGGCTCGCCCGCCCGCGTTGAGGAACATCGACCTGCGAGTGAAAGCCGGTGAGGTCGTTGCTGTCATCGGTGAAAACGGGTCCGGCAAATCCACGCTCATTAATCTGCTGCCGCGGTTTTACGACCCCGATCATGGATCAGTCAAAATCGACGGCATCGACGTTCGCCAGATGAGGACGCGCGATCTGCGTAACGAGATCGGCATCGTCACTCAGGAAACGCTGTTGTTTGATGAGTCGATTTTCGACAACATCCGCTACGGTCGAGCCAACGCCACCTGGGAAGACGTCGAGGAAGCAGCGAGGCAGGCTCATGTCATTCCGTTTGTGACTCAGTTTCCGGACGGCTTTGACACGAAAATCGGCGACAGAGGACAGAAGATTTCCGGTGGCCAGCGACAGCGGATCGCCCTCGCGCGAGCCATCGTGCGCGATCCTTCGATTCTGATTCTCGATGAAGCCACATCCGCCGTGGACGCTCAAGGTGAGCAGCTTATTCATCGTGTCCTGAAGTCGTTCGTGAAAGGCCGCAGCGTCTTCATCATCACCCACGTGATCAACGACACCTTTCTCGACCTTGTGACTCGGATCGTCGTGCTCGATCAGGGCTGCATCGTGGCGGATGGAACTCACAGTGACCTGCTGGAATCGAGCCCGATTTATCAGCGGCTCTACCATGCCAGCGCACAGGATCGTGCTGCGTAAGGATTCCGGAACTTTTCCAGCAGGACGGCGTCCAACCAGCAAGGCGGCGTCCAGGAAGTGAAGTGAAGTGAAGTGCTGAGCCCCGTCAGATTTACGACGTCTCACTGCCCGTCAGGTGCGTTCAACATTGACACCGGACAACCAGGAGTCGCGGAGATCACAAGTGAGCACCCAGCCTTCCCATACTGTTTAAACGACGAAGACTGGATCGAACGTGCGAATGGTCGAAATTGCCGTTGATTCAATTTCCAGATAGCAGTTAGTTTTCCGCCTGTTCGTTCGATGGTTTGCCACACACGGAGCTGTGGCCGAGCGACAGTTTCAAGAGTGGCTCTCCGAGAGCAGTTCCAAACAGGGAGCGAGCACGTGGCTAAAGAGAAGACAGACGACAAGAAGACTGAAGAAGTGGCGACGACAGCAGAGGGGGCCGCAACGGCAACCAAGGCTCCGGCAGCAGCCGCGGCTCCGGCCGGGCAGCAGGTTCAGCAGACGCTGATCGTGGATGACTCGAATGTCTCCGCGGGCTATGCCAACTTCTGCCGGGTTTCGAGCACTCCAGAAGAGCTGATCCTGGACCTCGGCCTCAACCCGAACCCGTACGCTCAGGGCGAAGTGACTGTTCCCGTTGGACAGCGAATCATCATGAACCACTTCACGGCGAAGAGGTTGCTGAGTGCTCTGTCGATGGCGCTGCAGCGTCACGAACAGGCCTTCGGGGTTCTCGAGACGGATGTCCGTCGCCGAGTTCGCAAACAGTAATCCACCTGGCCGCACGACACATCAACGGTCGTCGATTCCAAATCGACGGCCGTTTTTTTATGCGAAGACAGCAACGAAACTGGCAACCTCAGGGCTGTTCACGCAAATGTGGTTAGATCGACTCGTGCCATTTGTCAATTTCGAGTTAATTCCTGACGAGTCGGACCTTTTGAGAACTGTGAACAATTTTCGAATGCTGCAAGCTTCATTAAGAAGCCGCATGGGCGGTGTTAAAACGACCTCACGATGAAGGCAATCCGCATCCCCGACGACCTCAAAGAATCATTCGGCAAGTTTCGCAGCCTGAGTGCGAAGTGCGTCGATCTGGCAGGATCGATTATTGACGAACTCGACGAACTGGTGGAAACCGGATTCGGCGGTGCCGAAGCAGAAAAGATTCGCAGCCTGGCTCACCAGGTCGCCTTCACCGAACACGAAGTCGACGTTGTGGAACATGAGTTCGTGCGAGGCATTTACGCCCGTGACACCGAACTGACTCCGGGGGAGTTTCATCTCTGGATGAGACTGACTCACACACTCTCGCAGCTATCCAACACAGCCGAGAATCTGGCGGACAGCATCACGATGGTCCTGGACATGAAGTAGCGCGTCGCGATCTTTTTCCGCGAACGTGGCATTCCTCCCGATTCACGACGGCATCCGAGATAAGTAGCCATGATCGATCTTCTGGGCTTTGCGCCGGCTGCGATAGAGCTGACCGGTACACAATATTTTCTGCTGGGGATGATTCTCGTCACCGGCCTGTTTGCCGCATGGAACATCGGGGCCAACGACGTCGCGAACGCGATGGGGCCGCTGTCTGCCGGCTGGCAGGCAATCCAAACGAACACAGTCAGCCTCAACGCCGGTGTGCCACTGTGGGCACTCGCGATTGGTGGAGTCGGTATCGTCACCGGCCTGGCCACCTGGGGCTGGCGAGTCATCAAGACGGTCGGTGAGCAGATCACCGAGCTCACTCCCAGCCGTGGCTTCTGTGCAGAATTCGCCGCGGCCATCACAATTCTGCTGGCATCCGTGCTGCCGTTTGGCCTGCCTGTCTCCACAACTCACACGCTGGTCGGAGCCGTTCTGGGAGTCGGCTTCGCTCGAGGCATCGGAGCTCTCAATTTGAAAACGATGCGAAACATCTTTGCCAGTTGGGCCATTACCATCCCGGCCGGCGCGCTCCTCAGCGTCGTGTATTTCTACATCCTGAAACTTTGCGTCGGGATTTAAGTTTCGGCAGTTGAGTGACGCCCCGCAAAGGCTCTAGCGAATTCCGATGCGGACGCTGGAATCCAACAGTTTCGGTTTCGTGCTTTCATTTGATTCTGAAATCGAAAAGTCGATGTCGACGGGCGGCTCCGCCGTCGCGATCTCTGGTCGGCGGCTCAGGAAGAGAAAGCCGCGGTGCGCGGTCTTTGGCTTCTTTGAAGTTGTGGCCGAGGCGGGAACGATTCTCGATGTCTCGTCCAGTTGCTTGAGTAAAGCCAGGAGCTCGCGGCGCAGGTCGTCGACGTTGCCCTTGCAAACCAGCTCGCTGTGCTGACTCCGAGTCGGGCTGTCGACCGGAGAGACCCGCTCAAGTTGGAGTCGAATTCGAACCAGGCCGTTTTCCCGTTTCAGTGTCTGGTCGAGCTCAACCGAGCTGGTGGTGAGCGGACTGTCCGTCGACGGAAAGTTTCCGATTTCGATCGGTTTATCCGAGCGGGACGGGCTCAAGGCGGGCGGAGTTCCGGTTTCCGAAGCGACTTGTCCGGGTTGATTCCGGTTGGAATCGGCTTCCCAGATGGCCGCAAAAACAACAATGGCAAATAGAAGTGCCGCGGTTCGTCCCGCTGCATTCCACGCTTCCGGTTGGACTGGGTTGTCGCTCATGACACCGCATCTTCTTCCTGAAGGAACCGAACTGGCCAAACCCGCGCAAGTGGAGCTGAAGACTCCAAGGGAAACATCGGAAGAGCAGCCCGCGCCGCTTCCGGCAAAATGTGCCGGTCGGGAGAATTCGGGCATGCAGACGGGCGTGTTCCGTCTGTAGCGGTCTTAACGGGAGGCGGTTTGCCCGCCGATTTTCACTGCCCGCCAATTTTTCACTGCCAGGTCGCCAGCGGAAGGAACTTCCACAGCACGAGCGCCACGGGGCCGGCGAAGATCACGCTGTCGAGCAGATCGAGCAGGCCGCCAAAGCCAGGCATCAGCTCCGCCGAATCTTTTTTCTGAACATCCCGTTTAATGAGCGACTCAGCGAGATCACCGACAAGCCCGACGACGCCGATGATCGCTCCGTAAAGAAGAGACCAGCCGAACGGGCAGGGCGTCGCGTTTTCGAAAAACAGACTCGGTCCCCAGTGCAGCCACGCGGCGCAGGCGAGACTCGACCCGATCAGCGCACCCCACGCTCCCATCCAGGTCTTGCCGGGGCTGAGCGTCGGGCACAGTTTTTTCTTGCCGAACAGACGACCGAGCGTGTAGCCGCCGATGTCTCCACACTTGGCCGCGATGACCAGTGAGGCCAGCACGAGGTATCCCGCGTCGGCTCCCTGCACCCAGCGAAGCTGCGCGGTCACAGCGAGCAGAACACCAATGTAGGCAATGCCGAGGATCTCAGCTCCCGCCGTCTCCATCGTTTTGCCAGGCTTCTCATACCGAGCCGCTCCGGCCACAAACACGACAAGAATCGAAAGCGAAAACGCCATCATCGCCGTGCCCAGGCTGCCCGGCATTCGAGGATCCATCTGCCCGAACCAGGCGGCTCCCGCGACATTCATCGAGCAGATCGCGATCACGGGAAACGACGGTTCCATGTTGCGAGTTTTGAGCAGCTCACTGAATTCGAAGCTGGCTCGCGCGACGAGGATCAGCACCAGCACACACAGGTAGGGTGCCTTTTCCCCCGCGTGATGATCGAGCACGAACAGACCAACGAGCAGCGGAACAAGGACGACCGAAATGCCAATTCGCCAGCCAAGCATTCTCACGACTCCTTTCATCGCTCTAATTCTTCAGACCACCATAGCGACGGTCTCTGGCTGCAAACGACTGAAATGCCTCGATCAAATCCGGTGGCCGAAACTCCGGCCAGTATTTTTCCGTGACCCACAGCTCGGCATAGCTGATCTGCCACAACAGATAATTGCTGAGGCGAAGCTCGCCCGCCGTTCGGATCAGCAGATCGGGATCCGACATGCCGGCCGTGTAGAGATGGTCGGCCACCGTGGTCTCGTCGATGTCTTCCGGCTTGAGATCGCCTGTCGCAACTTTTGCGGCGATGTCTCGCGCGGCATCAGCGATTTCTGCCCGCGATCCGTAATTCAGCGCGAGGCACAATCGCATTCCCGAGTTGTCTTTGCTCATGGCGACCGTCTTGTCGATCTCGTGGAGCACTCCGTCAGAGAGCCCTTCCCGCCGACCGATCATGGCAAACCGCAGTCCCTGTTTGAGAATCGTGCGGCGATCCTCGATAAGAAACTGTTCGAGCAGACTCATCAGCCGCCGCAGTTCGGCCTCGGGCCGTTTCCAGTTTTCGCTGCTCAGGCAGTAAAGCGTCAGCTGCTCAAGACCGATTTCGGCACAGAACTCGACGCACTCGCGAACGCTCTTGACGCCTCGCCGATGCCCCTCGATGCGAGGCAGCCCGCGTCGTTTTGCCCACCGACCATTGCCATCCATTATGATGGCCACGTGTTTCGGCATCGGTTCGGGAAGATTGTCTGACTGAGACATGAGCTGGTTTCGCGTGAATCTGACCTTCCCGAGGATGCTCGCCGCTGGGCACAGGAGTGTCAATCATCGTGCGGGAAGGTGCGACAAAGCTCGGACTGGGCGTCGTGCGCGTTGAAGGATCCATGCCGCGAAGATATCGTCTCAGCCCGGTCCACAAATCAACACGCGCTCGCGTGCCCTTCACTAAAGATCGCGCAAAATGTCTTCATCAAACCACTTCGGTGCCCGCAAGACGCTCTCCACTTCTGGAGGCAACGTCGATTACTTCAGCCTGCCTCAGCTTGCGGTCGAGGGACTGGGCGAGATCGACCGGCTGCCGTTTTCGATCCGGGTTCTGCTGGAGGCCTGCCTGCGGAACATCGACGGATTCGTCGTGACCGAGGCCGACGTTGCCGGGCTTGCGAAGTGGAATGCAAAGAAAATTGCCAACACGGAACTGCCCTTCAAACCGGGCCGGGTTGTGCTGCAGGACTTTACCGGGGTTCCCGCTGTGGTAGACCTCGCCGCGCTGCGATCGGCGATGGTGCGGATGGGGGGAGACCCGAAGAAGATCAATCCGCTCGTGCCGTGCGATCTGGTCATCGATCACTCCGTGCAGGTTGATCAGTTCGCGTCAAACCTCGCGCTGCAGTTCAACGTCGATAAAGAGTTTGAGCGGAACCAGGAGCGGTATCAATTCCTCCGCTGGGGTCAGCAGGCCTTTGACAATTTCCGGGTTGTCCCGCCGGCGACCGGTATCGTGCATCAGGTCAACCTGGAGTACCTGGCGACTGTGGTCATGACGACTGACGGCGTCGCATATCCGGACAGCCTGGTCGGCACAGACAGTCACACGACAATGATCAACGGCCTCGGCGTTGTCGGCTGGGGCGTCGGCGGAATTGAGGCCGAAGCGGTCATGCTCGGCCAGCCGATTTACATGCTCACGCCGGAAGTCGTCGGTTTCAAACTGAGTGGGAGGCTTCCCGAGGGAGCGACCGCAACCGACCTGGTCCTCACCGTGACGCAGATGCTGCGTGCTCACGGTTGTGTCGGAAAATTCGTTGAGTTCTACGGACCCGGCCTGGCCGCGATGAGCCTCGCCGACCGCGCGACACTCGCCAACATGGCTCCGGAATATGGCGCGACGATGGGGTTCTTCCCGGTCGATGGCGAGACGCTGAATTATCTTCGGAAGACCGGCCGCCCCGCAGACCTCGTTGACCTTGTTGAGCGGTACACCAAAGAGCAGGGCCTGTTCCGAACCGAAGATTCGCCCGAGCCGAATTTCAGCAGCGGCATGGAGCTCGACATGGATACGGTCGTCGCTTCGATGGCCGGGCCGAAGCGACCGCAGGACCGCATCCTGCTCAGCGAGATGAAGTCGACCTGGAAGAAGTCGCTCAGCGAGACCTTTGGTCGCAAAACACCCGTTGCAAATCAGAAAGTCGAAACCGACGAGCCGACCGAAATCAACGACGGGGCAGTCGTCATCGCCGCGATCACCAGCTGCACGAACACCAGCAACCCGTCAGTCATGATCGGTGCCGGCCTGGTGGCTCGAAACGCCGTGGCGAGAGGACTCAAGCAGAAACCGTGGGTCAAAACCAGCCTCGCGCCTGGAAGCCGAGTCGTCACGGAGTACCTGAACAAGTCGGGCCTGTCCGACGACCTGGAAGCTCTTGGTTTTCACACCGTCGGGTACGGCTGCACGACGTGCATCGGCAACAGCGGACCGCTGCCAGACGCGGTGGCAAAAGCCGTCAACGCCGGCGACCTGGTCGTCTCGTCGGTGCTCTCGGGCAACCGCAACTTCGAAGGCCGAGTCAATCCGCTCGTCAAAGCGAACTACCTGGCAAGCCCGCCTCTGGTTGTGGCCTACGCCATCGCCGGGACAACAGACATCGACCTCACGACTGAGCCACTGGGACAGGACGCGGACGGCAACGACGTCATGCTGAGTGACATCTGGCCGAGCCAGGAAGAGATCGCGACGACCGTCGCGAATTCGATGAGCCCGGATCAGTTTATCGAGCAGTACTCGAAAGCCGCCGATGGTCCGCCCGAGTGGCAGGCGATTTCCAGCAGCGAGGGCGACATCTACGAATGGAACGAGTCCAGCACCTACGTGCAGGAGCCGCCCTTCTTCGTCGACATGCCGGACGAGCCTGCTCCGATTTCCTCGATCGAGGGCGCGCGGTGCCTGGTCTCGGTCGGTGACTCGACCACGACCGACCACATCAGCCCGGCCGGAGCGATCAAGGCGGACTCCCCCGCCGGAGCGTACCTTCAGGAAAACGGCGTCGAGATCGCCGACTTTAACAGCTACGGCAGCCGCCGAGGCAACGACCGCGTGATGACTCGCGGCACGTTCGGCAACATCCGCCTGCGAAACCTGCTGGCTCCCGGCACGGAAGGCGGCATCACAACCGACTTCACAACCGGAAAGCAGACGTCGATTTACGAAGCCGCGCAGAACTACCGCAAGGCCGGGACCGCACTGATCGCACTCGCCGGAGCGGAATACGGCACCGGTTCGTCCCGGGACTGGGCGGCGAAGGGCACGTACCTGCTCGGCATTCGAGCCGTCATCGCCACGTCGTTCGAACGAATTCACCGCTCAAATCTGGTCGGCATGGGAGTGCTCCCGCTGCAGTTCCGCGAAGGCGAAAGCCGCGAGTCGCTCGGCCTGGACGGCACCGAGGAATTTGAAATCGCCTTGAGCGACGACCTGAAACAACAGCAGGCCGTCGAAGTCATCGCCCGCAAATCGGACGGATCGATCGTGACTTTTGTCACGACCTGCCGCATCGACACACCGGTCGAGGTCCGCTACTACCGCAACGGCGGCATCCTGCACACGGTGTTGCGGGACTTGGCGAAGTCGTAGCCTGGCTGGGTACACTTAAGGTTCGCGCGGCGCATTCGGAGACTCAAAATGGCTGACACACCACGCTCTGTGTTTGACCTTACACCACCCGAAAAGCTGCAGCTTGTCGAAGACCTTTGGGACGATCTGGCATCCAACGCCGATGATGTCGAGGTTCCCGACTGGCATAAAGAAGAGCTTCTTCGTCGAATGGAAAAATGGGAGAGGAATCCGCCAGTTTGCTCAAACTGGGAGGCGGTGAAGGAACGGATTCTCAAACGTGACCGCTGAACTTGTCCTCACGCCGGAAGCAGAGGCGGATATTCGCGAAGCTTTTTCCTGATATGAAGCCTGCCGCGAAGGACTGGGTGAGGAGTTCGTTGAGCAGGTCCAGGCGTGTCTGCTCGGTATTTGTCGCATGCCTGAAATGTACGCTGTCGAGCTGAAAGACTCGCGACGAGCACTGCTTCAGAAATTTCCTTATTCGGTTTTCTACAGCGACTCCGACAGCACAGTCATGATTCAGGCCGTGCTTCACAATGCCCGCGATCCGCGAAAGTGGCAAACGCGACTGACGTAACTCGATCGAAACGACACCGAAAGAACCAAATGAGAGCCATCGAGTTTTCTGAACCGAAAACGATCAATCGCATTGAGATCGACGATCCGGGCAAGCCTGGGCCAGGGCAGGCTCTTGTAGCGACGCATCGGATGGGCGTCTGCGGCACCGACCTCAGCGGGTATCTCGGCAAGATGCCGTTCTTCAAGTACCCGCGAATCCCTGGTCACGAACTCGGCGTCGAGGTGCTCGACATTGGCGACGGCGTTGAGAACGTCAAAGTCGGCGACAAGTGCAGCGTCGAGCCGTACATGAACTGCGGCGAGTGTTATCCGTGCCGCAAGGGCAACACAAACTGCTGTGCGAAACTCAACGTCATCGGCGTAATGGTCGACGGTGGGCTGTGTGAGAAGTTTCTCATTCGCGCCGACAAGCTGCACGTTTCGACGAAACTCAACTTCGAGCAACTGGCTCTGGTCGAGACGCTGGCCATCGGCTGCCACGCGAACGATCGCGGCGCACCCGGCGAGGGCGATCACGCTCTCATCATCGGAGCCGGGCCGATCGGCCTGGCAACGCTCGAGTTTGCTCGTCTGACCGGTGCGTCGCTCACGGTGATGGACATGGTCGAGTCGCGGCTCGACTTTGTTCGAAACACGTACGGAATCAAAAACACCGTCCTGTTCAATGGCGACGGCAGCGAAGTTGACCAGATCAACAAGATCACTGGCGGCGATCTATTCTCGGTCGTGACCGACGCGACAGGGAACAACCACTCGATGGCCAACGCCCTGAACTATCTCGCGTCGACCGGCTCGCTGGTTTACGTCGGCATCACGACGCAGGAGATCTCGATTCCGCACCCGCCGATGCACAAGAAAGAGGCGACAATTAAGGGGTCGCGGAATGCCCTGCCGACGGACTTCCCGAGGATCATCAGTCTGATCGAAGACGGCACGATCAACACTGATCCGTGGGTGACGCATCGAACGTCCTTTGACGAAGTGCCAGACGTTTTTGAGTCGTTCACTCGTCCTGAAACGGGCGTGATCAAAGCGGTCATTGACGTCGCCGGCTGAGTTGCCTGCAGAAGTCCTTTTAGTCCTTTTCGCCACCGTCAGTCCGTCGTCGACGGCTGAGGTGCCGGGTCCTCGGCGGACTCTGTGTCGAAACCTGCGTCTGCACCGGTACCTGCCCCGTTGCTCAGTCGAAAAGCGATGACAGTCAGGTCATCGGCCTTGTGTGGTTTACCCGGGACCGGCTCCTGCATTCTCGATCGAGCGATCTGAATGATTGTGGCGAAACTATCCAGAAGGTTTCCTTTTCGAATGCCGTCCGCGATTTCGTCGGGAAAGAGATTGTCGAACAGGCCGTCCGAGGCAATGAGAACGGTGTCGAACCTTGCGAGTTTGATGGATGGGCCCAGTTCGATCCGCATCGAGACGTCGCCAAGCACATTCGAGACGACGTGCCTTTCGTCGTGGTGCAGTGCCTCTTCCTCATCAAGAAGACCCGACTCGACGGCGAATCCGACGGGAGAGTGGGAAACCGTCTGCAACTTGATTTTCCCGTTCCGACCGACGACCAGGATCATCGAATCGCCAACGTGGTACGGCCGAATGCTGCCGCCAAAAAACTCGACCGCGGCGATGGTCGTCGCCGCTCCAATACTGAGGTCGACGATGTGTTTGTTGGCGTGTTCGATTCCGTCAAGGATCGTCGACCGCAGGCGGTACCCGTCGCCGCCGTTCTCACGAGTTGTCTGAACCAGCGTTTCGATGGCCAGCGCCGACGCCTGATTGCCGCCGCGCATTCCACCGCACCCGTCAGCCACGACAAACACAGCAGCGTCGCCAGATACCGGAATGATCGCCGCGGCATCTTCGTTGGGAGTGTCTTTATTCGGCGAGACTCGCGAGTAAGCCGCGATTTCCAGACCGCACAACTGAAACAGCTCAACCTGGTCCGAGTCGTGTGCGATCAGCACTTCGGCGGGAGGCAAACTCTGGGACATATCTGGTCGCTATGCCACCTTGCGGCGGGCCGTGGTCTTACGGCGGGATGTGGTTTTCTTCTTTCGAGCCGACTCGCGAAGGAGCGTTCTTTTCTTCGCCTTGCGAAAACTCTCCAGCATCTGGTCGGCGTCGCGAAATCGCTTTCTCGGATTCAGCTCCAGAGAGCGACGGACGACTTCAATCATATCGGGATGCACCCGCGAACGCAGCCGAGCGTGACCTGGCATCGGCCATTCGAAGGGCCACTCGCCCCACTGGCCGCTCAGCATGCGGTGGAGAATCAGGCCCAGCGAAAAGACATCCGACCGGAACGACGGTTTTCCCATCGCCTGTTCAGGAGCCATGTAGCCCATCGTCCCGGTGCCGCCGCCCTTGATCGTGCGAAGAGCGACACGTGCGATCCCGAAGTCAGTCAACTTGATCTGATTATCCGGAAACAGAATAAAATTCTCCGGCTTGATGTCACAGTGAATGATCTTTGAACGGTGAGCGTACGCGACAGCCTCCAGCATCTGCTGGTTGAGGTCCAGGACCGTTGTGAGAGCCATCCTTCTCTGCAGTCGATCCGAAAGTGTTTCTTCGCCCATCGGAAACACGATGATGAACTCGCCTTCGTAGAACGCGGCAAAGCGAAGTGACAGGACATTCGGGTGTTCGAGTCGTGCCGCGAGGCGGACTTCATTTTTGAAATCCTTGAGGACTTCTTTGTCGACGATCGCCGCGTGAGGAATCTTCAGCGCGACGCGAATGCCCTCGATTGTGTCCATCGCCGCGTAAACATTGGCGAAACCGCCCGAGCCCAGACGGCGTTCGATGCGATATTTTCCGAGCTTCTGTCGCGCTTTAAGCATGTTGCGATACTGCGAAATCGGGATAATTCGAGGTGAGTCGTTCACGGATCTTTCCTGCAATCTGAGTTCACTCTTCAGATTGTGAATTTCGACAAGAACCGTGGTCACAATACAGTCTGGATCGGTGGATTCGATAGAGAACAGGAAGCCAGAGCCAGGGTACAGGCCAGTCGGGCAACTCAATTCGGACTCTCTTGCCGAATCGCAACGCGGGTCGGCTCAGCTGTCGCTTCTGTCCCTGTGTCGCGACACGAAAACTCAAACGGAAGATACCAGGGTTTCACAGTTCCCCCTTGTCCCTCGGGCAGGCCATAATGCTGGCACGAAGAGGCGGGCCAGGAAGGTTCGTCGTGGAACATCGAGGGGACTATGGAATTTCTGAAGAAACTGTTTCAGAAGAAGACGAAGGTCGCGAAAGTCGACATCGCCAGGCGGTTTGATCTTATCGTGCGGACCGGGCAGGGGAGCATGTCGAAAGTCTGGCGGGCCCGGGACACCGTGTCCGGGCGCGAGGTCGCTCTGAAGGTCCTCGACAAAGCCAAGACGCAGCGGTTTGAGGCGAGGTTTTCTCCTCAGTCGAACAAACCGGCCGAAGGGGAAATCGCTGTTCTGCTCGACCACCCGAACCTGGTCAACACTCTTGAGCATGGCATCACGACGAACGACGAACCGTTTCTTGTCATGGACTTTGTCGAGGGGTTCGGCCTGAGTTTCCTCGTCGACATGCAGAACGAGATGATGCAGAAGCACCGCCTGAGTTTCATGGTGCAACTGGCTCAGGGGATTGAGTATCTCCACAAGGAAGGATTCATTCATCGCGACCTGTGCCCTCGCAACGTGCTGGTCGATCCGAAGGGCGTCGTGAAGCTGATCGACTTCGGGCTCGTTGTGCCGAACACGCCCGCGTTTCAGGCTCCAGGAAATCGCACGGGCACGGCCAACTACATGGCTCCGGAGCTGATCAAGCGGCAACGAACGGATCAGAGAATCGACATTTTTTCCTTCGCTGTGACCTGTTTCGAAATGTACACCAAGATGATGCCGTGGGAATCGGGTGAGACACTCGAGGCGGTCATGCAGCACATCAATAAGCCGCCAAAAGATATTCGCAATCTCGTCGAGGGAATCGACGAGCAGGTTGCCGCGACGATCATGAAGGGCCTCGCTCTTGACCCGCAGGACCGCTGGCAATCCATTTCAGATATGCTGGTACCGCTGCGCGAGGCGAAGAAACGCGTCGAACCCCGGAAGAAAAGCCCACCGCGACCCGGCTCACAGGCACCTCCCGACACCTGGTTCGACTCGCCTGAGAAATAGTCGATCGAGAAACAACTGACCAAATCTGCTGTCGGATGGCCGACGTGCAGGGCGATTCGGCTCTGTGCGTGTCCAGCACTGCTCGTCTTTCTTCCAGAAACTTCTGCCGCCTGCAGATTTCTCTCAATCCTCATTCAAACTTTGCGTATCCGCGGGAGAATTCCGGGCCGAATCGAACCGCAATCCAGGGAGGTAAGGGAATGCTTGTTCTGACCCGAAAGAAGTCTGAAGTCATCCACATTGGCGACGACGTGACGATCAAAGTGATCGATGTGCGAGGTAAAACCGTCCGGCTGGGAATTGAGGCGCCGGGCGATGTGTCGATCCTGCGAGCTGAGCTCCTGCCCGGCACCATCGAAGTTTCGCTGCCGTGCGAGCTGATCATCGCGGAGGCCGGCAAGTCGGATTCCGTTCCGGCGATCGGTGGAGTCTGATTCAGTCCGTCGATTTTCTCACGGCGTTTACGGTTTTCTCACGGCGTCTCACGGTGTGCGTTGAGGATCGACGCGATCCTCGGGTCGCTTAACGTGTCGGCGACGAGTCCCGTTGGCGAGAACTCGTGGTCGCGGCTGTGATCGTGCGGGACGGAGACGACGAAGGCCCCCGCGGACGAACCGGCGCGTGTGCCGTTTTCGCTGTCCTCAAACACGAGCATCTGCTGAGGTGCGATGCCGTGCCGGTCGGCGGCGGCGAGGTAAATCTCCGGATGAGGCTTCCCGTTGACGACGTCTTCGGCCGTCAGTGAAAACGCAAACCGGTCCGTCAAATCGAACCTCTCCAGAATCCCCGACAGATATTTCCGCGGCGAGGAAGTCGCGACCGCTTTCGGCAGGCCGAACCGTTCCAGTTGATCGAGCAGCTCAAAGACGCCGGGCATCAGATCCAGATGGATCTCCAACAAACGAAAAAAACGATCGTGCGTTTCGTCGTGCAGAGCTTCGGGCGAGTCCTCGACGCCCAGCATCTGTTTCATGATGCCGTAGCTGTCCTGCGGTCGTTTGCCCATCATCGCTCTCGGCAGACCGTTTGGGATCGCCATCCCGCGTGCTTCGACAAGCTCGGCCATCGCCAGGTGAAAGACGTGCTCAGTGTTGACGATGAGGCCGTCGAGATCGAACGCGACCGCGAGGATTGGTTCGGCGGGAAGCTCAGTGGGCATTGCGGGGCCAGCGATGAGGACTCGTGCAGAAAGAGCCCTGTTTCGGCTCTCCGACGCGAATTCTATCCCCAATGTCAGGCAGCGTCACGCTGGTCGATTTCGGCCTTGTCCAAGCCATCAATTCGTGTCAGCACGCTGTCGAGTCGGCCGACGACGCCCTGCTGGAAGTCGAGCAGCGACGACGTTGCCTGCGAGAATTCCTCGCCCGTCATCTCACTGGAACGATGCTTGAGCTCACTGGCGAGTTCGTTGAGCTCGCTCACCGCCAGTTGCAGTTCGCGCAGAACCTGCAGCGTCTGAGCTTCCGGTTCGACCTGAACAGACTCGGATTCGAGTTCCTGTTCGAGCCGCTCCAGGAGCGCGGCCGAACCGAGATCGCGCCGTTTCTCAAATTCTTCGACGAGCTGTTCGTCACGCTCGATCCGCTGCAGAAGTTCCGCCGCGGAAAGTTCCGAGACGTCCTCTTCGTCGTCGCGGTCCAGGCCGAGCAGCTCTTCAATATCGATTGGCTTCATGAGTGTTTCGTGCCGGACGTCCCGCGCGTCGCAGAGCTTCAGACTGAAAGCTCCGATCGAAATTTCGTCGCCGTCCTTCAGCTCGCACGAACCGGTCGCCCGTCCATTCACGTGGAGCGGCGGCGTGTCGACGACGGCCTCCAGCCAGACGGACGTGCCGTCAACTCGCAGGACGCTGTGCAGAACGGGCATCGCTCCACCCAGTCTCAGGTCGCACCACTCGCCCGACCCGATGAGAAACCGGTTGCGGATGATCGGACGGGTCGGATGCTTTGTCCGGCCGCGGGTGATCTGAAAAAACAGAGTGCCGTCAGAGTGAGTCGTCATGACAGACCGGGCGGTTATTAGGACGTGAAACGGGTCGAATCGCCCGAATGGGCATGGGATCTGGTCGAACGAGGCACAGCGTCGTCCACTTTCTGTTTCGTCATTCGAGGCCGCATAACTGAAGAAATCGTCGCAGATTCTCCAATCGGTATTGCTCGCCGCGGCAACCCGTGTGAGTCACGGTGGCTGCCGCGGTCGTGGGGTTTGACAATCCGAGGCCGAACATGGAAGCTCCGGAGTCGATTTTTTGCCGGTTTCCCGCGGGAATCGGCAGGTTCCCGCAAGTCTCGACAGCGGGCAAGATCAGTCTGCGAAAGCCGCTCCCGGAAACTTGAGGAGAAATCTGATGAAGCAGCAACTTCTGGCCAGTCTTATTTTTTTCGCAGCAGGGAACCTCGCGATGGCGGACGACCTTCAGGTGCGAGGCGAGGCGGACATCGTTCCGGTCGTCGCTGTTCTGGAGACGCTGTGGGAAGAGGGCGGCTTCACCGAAGGCGCGGCCGCCGGTCCGGACGGGATGATGTACTTCTCGGATTTCGCACAGCCGTTTGATTCCGGTCCGGCGCGGATCATGAAGTTCGATCCGACCAGCGGAAAAGTCTCGGTCCACTGCCCCGACAGTCGCATGGGCAACGGTCTCATGTTCAACGCAGAAGGGCGACTGTTTGCGTGCTGTGCATCGCCGCTCGGCGGGGCGAGGGCTCTCGTCGAGATCCTTCCCGACGGCAAAGTGAAACCGATCGTCGAAAGGTTTGAGGGGAAACGATTCAACTCGCCCAACGATCTCGTGATCGATGCCAAAGGCCGGATCTACTTCAGCGATCCGAAATACGTCGGTCCGGAGAAAATGGAACTGGACTCGTTCGACGTTTACCGCCTCGACCCGGATGGCTCAATTCGAGTCGCCACGACGGACATCGACAAACCGAACGGGGTCAATCTCTCGCCCGACGGAAAGACGCTTTACGTCGCGGAAACAGACAACGGATCCGCGACGGCGGACATCGACAAGGAACCATCAAAGCCCGGCCGAATGACGCTCAACGCGTTTCCAGTCAAAAAAGACGGGTCACTCGGCAGGAAGAAAGTGCTGCACGATTTCGGCAAAGAGACCGGCGTCGACGGGATGACCATCGACGTCAAAGGTCACATCTACGCGGCCGTGCGTTCGGCCAGCCGATTCGGCATCGTCGTGTTCACGCCGGAAGGCAAAGAGAAGGCGTACATCGAAACGCCAAAGCTCCCGACGAATTGCTGTTTTGGAATCGGCAAAGACAGCAAAACGCTCTACATCACGGCCGGGAGCGGGTTTTACCGAGTCAAACTGGAAATCGACGGGAACCACTCGGCCCTGTCGGGAGGGTGAAGCTCCCGGTGAGCCGCAAGCGCGTAACGCGGCGGTGCGGTCCCAAACTGGAGTTTGGGCGCGAGGTGTGATGGAGAAGCGAGACGGCCCGACGAGTCCGCTCCGATTGAGTTTGTCGACTCTGGCTGAGACGATACCGGCTCCTGCCTGTTCTGCGTCCGGAGCCTGACGATGCATCGTGCTGCCCTCGCCTTAGTCCTTCTCGCCGTTTCGATTCCTGTTTTCGGCGCTGACGACGAGACGCCATTCTCCGCGGCCGATCTCGAGTTCTTCGAGAAGAAGGTCCGGCCGCTACTGGTTGAGCACTGTTACGAGTGTCACAGCTCGAAAAGCGACGAGCTCGAAGGCGGACTTCGACTCGACTACCGCGGCGGCCATCTCAAGGGAGGTGACACGGGAACGGCGATCGTCCCCGGAAAGCCTGCCGAAAGCCGTCTGGTGACTGCGATTTCGTATTCCGATGTCGACCTGCAGATGCCACCCGAAACGAAACTGCCTGCCGCGAAGATTGCGACGCTGACTGAGTGGGTGAAACGCGGGGCTCCCTGGCCCAAGGAGGCGATTCCTCAGGTCGGTGAGGCGAAGAACTTCGACCTGGCCAAACGCAAAGCCGAGCACTGGTGCTGGCAGCCGATTCAAAATCCAAAGCTGCCGGAACCGAAGAATCCGTTCTGGGCAACTCAGCCGCTGGACAAGTTCGTGCTCGCAAAGCTCGAAGAAGCAGGAATCAAACCTGCCCAGCCGGCAGACCGACGAACGCTCATTCGGCGAGCTTACTTTGACATCATCGGCCTTCCGCCGAGCCCCGAGGAAGTGGAGGCGTTCGTCAATGACCGCTCCGAAAACGCGTTTGAAAAAGTCGTGGACGGCCTGCTGGACTCACCGCACTTCGGCGAACGCTGGGCGCGGCACTGGATGGACCTGGTCCGCTATGCCGAGTCGCACGGGCACGAATTTGACTACCCGATTCACCACGCCTGGAAATATCGCGACTACCTGATCCGCGCCTTGAATGCCGACGTGCCCTACGACCAGTTCATCCGGGAACAGGTGGCCGGTGACCTGATTTCGAAACCGCGTCGAAATCCGTCGGAAGGCTTCAACGAGTCGGTGATCGGCACCGGCTTCTGGTGGCTCGGCGAGGCGACTCACGCGCCAGTCGACGTTCGCGGTGACGAGGCCGGGCGGATCGACAACCAGATCGACGTGATGACCAAATCGTTTCTCGGTCTGACGGTCGCGTGTGCCCGCTGCCACGATCACAAGTTCGATGCAATCTCCACGAAGGACTATTACGCGCTGGCCGGTTTTCTGCAGAGCTCGCGAAAGGAAATCGCTCTGCTCGATCGCCAGGGGAAAATTGCTGAATCGACTGCAGAAATTGCAAAGCTGCGGGCCGAAGCCGAGGCAATCCTCGCGAAGTCGATTCAACAGAACCTGAGTGCTGACGAGTTCGCGAAGTACCTCCTCGCAGCGCGAGAGGTCATCTACGGTCAGCCGAAAAAGGGCGAAGCCGCCACCGCTGAGCAGGCTGCGATTTTGTTTGAGGACTTTGAAAAGGACTCCTACGAGGGTTGGACTGTCGAGGGAACGGCTTTCGGAACAAGCCCTCAGCGAAAGGAGACGACGCCCGGTTACCAGGGAGACATCCAGGCAACGGGCAATCGATGGGTGAATTCGCACAACACCCGCGGCGGAAACACCGACGTGAAAGGTGGCGACGATCACCTCGGTCGAATGACGAGTCGTGAGTTCCCAATCCGTCACCGGCACATCACGTTCCTGGTCGGCGGCGGAGCTCACAAGGATCGCACGTGTGTGAACCTCAAGGTCGACGGCAAGGTCGTGCGGACTCAGACGGGATTCAGCTCGAACCAGATGCGGCCTGCGGAATTCGATGTCGAGGAATTTCTCGGCAAGACCGCTCAACTAGAGATCGTCGATCAGCAGAAAGGTGGCTGGGGCAACATCGGAGTCGACCACTTCGTCTTTCAGGACGGCCCGAAAAAGACCACACGCTCCGCTGAAGCCGTTGCAAAGGAGACGGGCCTCGACGCGAAGAAACTGGATCGCTGGGTGGCCGCGCTGACGAGCGAAGCGGCGAAGCAACCATCTCATCCAATGTATCTGTGGACTCACCTGGCCCCGAGTGCGGTCGACGAGAAAGTCATCGCCGCGCAGCGGGAACGAGTCAAAGGCGAGCAGGAGCGTGCCGCGAAGCTCAGCGAGGCTCATCCCGTGCTGGGCGATTTCGACGACGGCATGGCCGGCTGGTTCACCGATGGTGACGCCTTCGATGCGGCTCCGACGACGGACACCAGCTGGGACTGGCAGGCAGGCGTGGCCGCTCTGGCCGAGCCGGGCCTGGTACGCAGCAACGGTTCTTCACGCAAGCTGCAAGGCGTGCTTCGGTCGCCGACATTTACGCTCGATCATCGTGCGGTCTTTCTGAGGATGCGCGGCGAGGACGTCAAAGTGCGGCTGATCGTCGACGGTTATTACATGTATGAATTCAACGGTCTGCTGTTCGGCGGTTTTCAGGCTGACGTGAAAGAGGGCTCAACGTTTCAGTGGTACCAGCTGGGCGGAGACGTCGGTCGCTACGTCGGCCACACGGCTTATGTCGAAATGATCGACCACGGAGATGGATGGGCCGAGGTTGACGAAGTGCGTCTGTCGAGCACCGGAGCGCCGCCTGTCCTGGCGCATCCTCTCGCCGCAACTCTCCTCAAAGCAGATTCGCTGGATTCGCGCGAGAAACTCGCAGCGAGCTACGGAACGGCCTGGCAAAGTGAAACTGGTCGAACAGCCCTTGCAAGCTGGCTGACATCAAACGCCCTCCTTCAGCCGACAGCCACCGACGAGGCGAAGCTGCTCGCACTGCGGGACCTGGTCAAACAACTGGCAGAGGCCGTACCGGCGCCGGACCCCGTTCTCGCTCTGACCGAAGGCACGCCCGAAAACGAGCACGTCTTCATTCGAGGCAGCCATAAGACGCGGGGCGAAATGGCTCCCCGGCAGTTGCTGACGGCAATCGATGAATCTCAGCCAGCGATCACAAACGGAAGTGGACGGCTGGAACTCGCAGATCGGATTGCTTCGGCGAAGAATCCACTCACCACGCGTGTCATCACGAACCGGGTCTGGCATCACCTGTTCGGACGCGGCATCGTCGGGTCGACCGACAATTTTGGAGTGCTCGGGCAGCGACCGACTCATCCCGAGCTGCTCGACCATCTTGCAACGCGGTTCGTGCAGGAAGGCTGGTCGATCAAGAAGCTTCTCAAATATGTCCTGCTCAGCAGCACGTATCAGATGAACTCGTCGCCGGACACGGCAGCCGACGACGCCGACCCGGAAAATCTTCTTCTGCATCGCCAGCGAATTCGCAGACTGCAGGGTGAGGTGATTCGTGATTCCATCCTCGCCGTTTCCGGACGGCTCGACCGAACGCAATTCGGGCCGAGCGTTCCCGTCTTCCTCACCAGTTTCATGAACGGTCGCGGCCGGCCGGGCAGCGGGCCGCTGGACGGGGCAGGGCGAAGGAGTGTTTATATTTCTGTGCGGCGGAATTTCCTCTCGCCGATGATGCTCGCTTTTGACATGCCGATTCCGTTCAACCCGGTCGGGGATCGGAACGTCTCGAACGTGCCGTCACAGACGCTGATCCTGATGAACGACCCGTTTGTCGTTGAGCAGTCGAAGGTCTGGGGAAGGTCACTGATCAATGACCAGGCCGCTTCCGTCGAAGACCGCATCACCTCGATGTACCACGCGGCGATCTCGACGCCGCCGACCGATCAGCAGATTGAATTTGCGAAGTCGTTTCTCGAACAGCAGGCCGGCGAGTACGGCATCTCGAAAGAATCGATGCTGAAGGACGAGCGGCTCTGGGCGGACCTGGCTCACGTGCTGATGAATACAAAGCCGTTCATCTATCTGTATTGACGATGCACCGGCAGGGAGGCCCCCGAGAGATTAACGCTGCCGTGTCGCGTTTACGGCAACTTCGGCTTCAAAGGCGATTTGCCGTCCGTCTTGTCGACCGGATAAAGTGCGTTGTGCTCCCGGAGGCTCGTGACAAGCCCGAACGTCATCCGCTGCAGCTGGCCGATATCTTTAGTGGCCAGATTGTTCTGCTCGAACGGGTCGTCTTTCAGGTTGTAGAGCTGGTAGTGCGATCCCTCGGATGCCTTCGACGGGAAGTAGTGATAAATAACTTTCCAGTCGCCATCGCGGTACGTTGTGAAATAGTCGCTGCGGTGCGGAGAGTGCGGGTAGTGCATCAGAAACTTCTCGCCGCGTGACGTATCCGGTTTGCCGGTGAACAGGCTGGCGAGGCTTAAGCCGTCAACTTTGTGGTCGTCAGGAAAGTTCAGACTCAGCAGCTCCAGGAGGGTCGGTGCGATGTCGGGTACGGCTCCGAGCTGACTTTGAATCGTCCCTGCGGCAACCGGCAGTCGCTGCTGATGCGGATTCGCGTTGTCACTCTTCGCCCAGGCGGCAATGAACGGAACCCGCATGCCGCCTTCGTAGTGAGCTCCCTTTTTGCCTCGCAGCGGAGCCGCACACGCGACTTCATGCTCATGCCCAAGCGGAGCGTCCGAACCGTTGTCGCCCAGAAACATGACGAGCGTGTTGTCGGCAACGCCGAGCTCATCCAGCTGGTCGAGGATGTCTCCCAGCGACTTGTCCATTCCCTCGATCAGAGTGGCAAAGGCCTGAGCGTTCGCGGATTTCCCGGAATCCTTGTAGTTGGCAGCAAATCGAGGATCGGAATTGAACGGAGCATGGACGGCGTAATGAGACATGTAGAGGTAAAACGGCGTGTCGGATTTGACGGCGGCTGCGACGTGAGTCTTCGCTTCGATCGTGAGAGCCTCCGTCAGGAACGTCTCGGTGCCGTGATACTTTTTCAAATGTGGAACGGCACTCTTCGCTCGCTTTGTTCCGAGCCCGTAATTCTGCTCGCCGTAGTAGCTGCCCGGCGCACCGAAAGTCGATCCACCGACGTTGACTTTGAAGCCGAGGTTTTTCGGCTCTGCGCCCTCGAACGCGCGAGCGCCAAAATGGCCCTTTCCCACGTGGATCGTTTGATAACCGGCCTCGCCCAGCACGCGAGCCAGGGTCACGTCGTTTTTCTTCAGCCCCTCCCAGTTCCAATCGGGAGGGCCAAACGGGCCTCGGTTATTCGCGTCGGGGTTGATCCAGTTCGTCGCGTGATGCCGCGCAGCGTTCTGGCCGGTCATGATTGAAATGCGAGTCGGCGAGCAGACACTCATCGCGTAAAAGTTGTTGAACCGAACCCCGCGTTCGGCCAGCCGCTGCATGTTCGGCGTCCGGTAATAATCGTTCAGCGGGTAACGCCTGGGTTTCCCATCCGCGTCAGTGAGAAACGGGACCGACGTATCCATCACGCCCATGTCGTCAACCAGGAGGACGACAATGTTCGGTCGGTCGGCCGCCGCCGCGGTCAAAGCCAGACAGCTGAGGATCGCGGAAACGAGAGCAGTTTTCGGAAATGTCATGAGCGTGCTATTTCTCTGAGGAAACAATGAAGGGAACGAAAACGGAATCTCATCCTACTTTGTCCATGACACGTCAGCCATCCGCGACAGATTACGAAGAACGTTCCTGCACTCGCTTCAGGTGCGCAGACATCGCCGAAGGGGACGACTACAAACTCAACCTCTCGACTTCCTGGAATGAATGAAAACCCGAGCAATGAATTCTCCCAAAGCAGAGCCCAACCGTCTGATCAATGAAACCAGTCCGTACCTGCTTCAGCACGCACGTAATCCGGTTGACTGGTTTCCGTGGGGCGAGGAAGCGATCGAGAAAGCGCGCGAGCTCGACCGGCCGATCTTTCTTTCGATCGGGTACTCGGCGTGCCACTGGTGCCACGTCATGGAGCATGAAAGCTTTGAGGACGCCGGCATTGCGGCTTACATGAACGCGCATTATGTCTGCGTCAAAGTCGACCGTGAAGAGCGGCCGGACCTCGACCAGATTTACATGACCTCGGTGCAGCTCATGACCGGTCGCGGCGGATGGCCGATGTCTGTCTTTCTGACGCCAACCCTCAAACCGTTTTACGGCGGCACTTACTGGCCGCCACGAGCCCGTATGCAGATGCCTGGTTTCTTCGACATCCTCACCAGCGTGCAGCGGGCGTGGGTCGACAAGCGGGACGACATCTACGCTCAGTCTGATCACCTGACCGAGGCGATCGCTCAGCACGCCGGAATTCGCGGCGAGCCAACGACACTTGATGAGAGCATCCTCGAAGGAGCAATGACAATTCTGCTTCAGGCGGCGGATCGGAAGAACGGGGGCTTCGGTGAGGCTCCGAAGTTTCCTCACCCGATGGATATTCGAGTTCTCCTGCGAGCCTGGAAGCGGTTTAACAATCAGGACGCCCTCGATGTCGTCACACTGACGCTCGACAAAATGTCGCGTGGCGGAATCTACGATCACTTGGGCGGCGGCTTTCACCGCTACTCCACCGACGGTTGTTGGCTCGCCCCGCATTTCGAAAAAATGCTCTACGACAACGCGCTGCTCGTGCCCGCGTATCTGGAGGGCTACCAGGCAACAGGCAACCCGGAT
Organism: Planctomycetota bacterium; assembly: GCA_027623235.1. GTDB lineage: Bacteria > Planctomycetota > Planctomycetia > Planctomycetales > Planctomycetaceae > JAQBVJ01. The sequence goes on along the minus strand of JAQBVJ010000024.1, from coordinate 30,441 downwards.
TACGCGCGAGTCGTGCGAGAGACGCTCGACTATGCCCTGGCCGAGATGACTCAGCCGGAAGGCGGTTTCTACGCGACTCAGGACGCCGACAGCGAAGGCGAGGAAGGCAGGTTCTTTGTCTGGAGCGAACTCGAAATCGCAGAGGTGCTCGGTGCGGAAGACGCGAAACTCTTTGGTGACGTCTACGACGTTTCTGCCCGAGGAAACTGGGAGAACAGCAACATCCTCAACCGGCCACACGCGCACGACGAAGCAGCAGGAATTCAGCAGAAGCCTTCCGAAGAACTGGAGGAGTTCCTCACCGGTTGCCGCAGGAAACTGTTCCAGGCCCGAGCGAAACGGATCGCGCCGGGGCGCGATGACAAGGTGCTCGTCTCGTGGAACGGGTTAATGATTTCCGCGATGGCTCAGGCGGCGCCCGTGCTCGGCGAAAAGAAGTACGCAACCGCCGCGCGAGCCGCCGTCGACTTTATCCTTGCGAAAATGCGCAACGAAGACGGGCGACTCCTGCACGCCTTCAAAGATGGCCGGGCAAGATTTAACGGCTACCTGGACGACTACGTCTGCCTGATCGACGGTCTGGTTGATCTTTACCAGGCGACGTTTGATGAGTCGCTGATCACGGGCGCCGTCGAGCTCGCCGAGCGGGTGTTCGATCAATTCGGCGATGAAGGAGGAGGCTTCTTTTACACTTCGTCGGATCACGAAGAACTCATCACACGATCGAAAGACGGTCAGGACAACGCCGTCCCTTCGGGCAACGGCATGGCCGCTTACACGCTGCTTCGTCTCGCACGACTCACCTCCGACAGCCGCATCGAAAAGCAGGCCGCAAGAACGCTCGATGCGGTCTCGGGGCAGATGAAAAAAATGCCGATGGCGAGCGGGCAGGCGCTGCTGGCCCTCGATTTCTGGTTCGGCCCGGCCAGCGAGATCGTTCTCGCGGGAGGTACCGACGCCGACCGCGCGGCGGCCCTGCGTGAGCTCAACGAGACGTTCTCACCGAACAAGGTCATGGCGGCCCGAAGCGAAGACGCGTCCACATCGCCGCTCAGCGCGTTGTTCGAAGGCCGGTCGACGACGGGCGAACTGACGCTCTATGTGTGCTCACAGGGAACCTGTCAGGCCCCGATCACGGGAGCGGACGACATCTCAAGAACGCTCCGTGGGCTGTGAGATCACTTCGCCGCCGAACGAGCGACCGCGCCGCTTCTCACGCGACGCAACCAGCGATGCAGATTTCGTGAATCCGCATACCGCGCTTCCGACGCCGCGGAACCCAGCACGGCGAGCACCGTCTGCTTCTCGTCCCGATCACTCAGCGAGACCAGACACGCGCCCGCACGAGACGTTGTGCCGGTTTTGACTCCGCTGTAACCGGACGTCCCGAGAAGCTGATTCGTGTTCTTCCAGACGACGTTCCGAGCGTATCCACCAGGACCCGACACCCGGCAGCCGTAAACGCGAGTGTCAACGACGTCTCGAAATTTCTCGTTGCCCAGCGCAGTTGCAGCGAGTCGCGCGAGGTCGGATGCCGTCGTTTGATGGCCACTTGCGTCGAGCCCGTGCGGGTTTTTGTAGCTCGTCTTTGTGAGACGAAGTCGCTCGGCTTCCTGATTCATCGCGGCCACAAAGAGAGTAAGCGGATCATCCGAGTCCGGCTCGTCCTCTGTCGAAAACAATCCCGCAGCCCGTTCGCCAAAGTGCTCAGCGAGCGCGACCGACGCATCGTTTCCTGAAGGTAGCAGAAGCCCGTAAAGCATTTCTCGAACAGAGAGACTTTCGCCTTCGCGGATCGCCGATGTCGAACCCTTCGTGTGGTCGGCGCGATGGCTGAACGTGAGCACTTCGTCCAGAACCTCTTCGTTCTTTTCGGCGATTCTCAGAACAAGCCACGCGGTCATGATCTTCGTCGTGCTCGCCATCGGAAGCACGAGGTCCGCCGAACTGCCATCGATGAGTTCGCCGGTTTTCGCGTCAACCGCTGCCCAGGCATCGCTCGTGACAAACGGCGGTCCGTCGTCTGAGTCGGGTGGAAGGAACGGCAATTTCTGCGAGTTGATTTCGTCCGCATCCGGAACGGGTTCCGATTGAAAGTGGAGCGGACTGAGAGCCTTCCAGACTTTCGCGTCGGCAATCCCGGTCGGTTCGAATTTCTGTGACTCCTGAAATTTCTTCACCGCCGACTGAGTCGCCGGGCCGAAATCTCCGTCGATGGACAATTCCGGAGACGGCTTGTTCTTCGCATTCAGCGTCCGCTGTAGAACCTCGACCAGCTCACCAAAGTCGCCCGGCTTCAGCTCGTCGCGACTGCCACCGGAAGCTGTCGGCCACGGTTTTGAGAAGGTCCGCAGAACTTCCTGGCCGATCTTTCCGAGCAGAACATTCGCTGCGTTCGTCGACTTCCAGCTCTGGTCTTTGTTCTTCGCGGTGAGGACGCAGATGATGACCGGCCCGGCGTCGGTTTCGAGGATTCCCGCGTCCGTCCGAACGGAATCGACCGCTCCGGTCTTGTGTGCGAACACGGTTCCGTCCGGAAAATGCGTCGCCAGACGATCGCTGCTATCGCAGGCCCGAAGGTGATCGAGCATCGCGTCACACGAGGCAGCTGACGCCGCCGTGCGGTTGTAAATCCGCTCCAGCAGTCGAGACATTTCGGCGGCCGTCGTGCGCCCCAGTCCGAACTGCTCGCTCTTTACCGGGTCGATGGTGGTTTTGCCGCGAAACACCAGCGAGTGGATTCGGGTCTCTTTCAAACCGAGCTCGTCCATCGTCTCTGCAATTCGTTCGAGCCCAATCTGATCGATGACAAGATTCGTCGCGGTGTTGTCCGACCAGACGATCATTGCCCGGATGAGGTCTCGCAAAGAAAGCGTCGCTCCGTCGGAAAAGTGCTTCGTCAGGACGCCCGAGCCTGGCACCTTGTCGGCCTCTTTCAGCTCGACCTTCGTCGCCAGATCAAGCCGGCCGGCATCCGCCTCGCGGTAGGCCGCCACCAGAACGGCGACTTTGATCAGGCTCGCCGTCGGCATCACCCGCTCGTCATAAACGGCGAATTGGGTTCCCGAATTCAGGTGCCTGACAAGGATCGACACTTCGCCGTCGTGAGCTTCGACAAGCGGCTTGAGTCGACCCGCCAGCACGTCGAGCTGTTTCTCCTGAGCAATCGTCGTGGAAGAAACGGCAACGGTGATCAAGACGACCCGGCAGGCCAGAAGATTCAGGTTCCTCATCGTGGTTTCCTTTTTTGGCATCTGATTCGTTGAGGTTCAATCCGCGGTCAGACCGGACGTCACTCGCCAGCTTCCGAGGAGTGCCCGGCGGTCTGCACCGCGACCATCTCGCGGTACTTTCCGTGCTGGCGCATCAGTTCGTCGTGAGTGCCGATCTCCGTGATCCGTCCGGCTTCGATGACGGCGATGCGGTCTGCATGAGTGATTGTGCTTAACCGGTGAGCGATCACAAAGCTGGTGCGGTTTTTCATCAGCTCGGTCAGCCCCGCCTGAATGAGACGCTCACTTTCGGTGTCGAGATTACTCGTCGCCTCATCGAGGATGAGGATCTTCGGGTCAGCCAGCACGGCTCGCGCGATCGCCACGCGCTGCCGCTGCCCGCCGCTGAGCCGGACGCCTCGTTCACCGATCACTGTGTCATAACTGGCCGGCAGACCCTCGATGAATTCGCGGATGTTTGCGACCTCGGCCGCGTGCCGAATGACTTCGACTGAGGAGTGGCGGCCGCCGTAACCAATGTTGTCGGCAATCGTGCCGTCAAAAAGGAAGACGTCCTGCTCAACGATGCCCAGCAGACGGCGGTAACTCTCGACTTCGATTTCAGAAACGTCGCGGCCGTCGAGCAGAATCTCACCTTCGCTCGGATTGTAAAACCGCGCAACAAGGTTCGACAGAGTCGTCTTGCCGGCACCGCTGGGACCGACAAGGGCGATGGTCTCACCGGGAGCGACGTCGAGTGTGACTTCACGCAGAGCGAATTCTTCGGAATGCGGATAGCGAAAGCTGACGTTGCGCAGCTCGATGTGACCCTCAACATCCGCTTTGTTGATCGCTGTCGAATCGGCGTTCGACATTTCCCGGGACTCATCCAGCAGTTCGAGTATCCGGTCGAGCCCGGCCAGTCCGTTCTGCAACTGCGCCGCACTTTGGGCGAGTTCCGAAACCGGTCCCAGCATCATCAGCAGATAAACGAGAAACATCATCAGGTCGCCCAGCGTGAGCACCTCGTCGAGCACGCGCCATCCGCCGTAAATCAACAGAACCGCACTGGCGAGAGGAATCAGCGTTGACCAGACGACTTCAATCGTGCGCGTCAGCCACCAGGCGTAAAGCTGGCGGCGACCCATCAGGTGGTTGCCTCGCATCACGCGATTCGTCTCGGTCCGCTGTCGACCAAAAGCGCGGACGACTCGCATTCCGCCAAATGATTCCGTGACGAGTGCGTCAACTTCCTCGCGCTGAGCCCGCACACCTCGGTGCTGAGGTCGGATGCGACCGATCCAGGCCCGGTGAGTCAGATAGACGATCGGCATGATTACGACCGCTCCGAGCAGCAGTCGCCAGTCCACCAGCGACAGAATGAGCAATGTCCCGATCAGCTGCACGACCGCGCGCCACGGATTGTAGATGAGCCCAAAAACCAGATCGCCAACGCTCTCGGCATCCTGCCGTACGATGCTGGCCGCTCCGCCGGACTTGAGTTCCTGCACGCGATGCAGAGGCAGCCGGATCGCATGCTCGAAGATTCGTTTTCGAACGGTCATTCGAATCAGCATCGTGATCCGCGTCGCATGCCAGCGGCTCCAGATCTGAACTCCCACCTTGAAAAACGAAAGCAAAAGCACAACCGCCGTGATGCCAAACAGCAGGTCATGCCGATCCCGAGGGACCCAGTCCGGCACGTTGTTCGGTAACGGCTTCCTGGCGAGCACGTAATCGACAACGAATTTTGTTGCCGCTGGTGGCAGAAGGGCAAGTCCGGTTGCGATCGTCGCCGCCGCAAGCGAAGTCGTCAGGCTCAACCGATAAGGTCGCATCAGTCCGGAAAAACTGGAAATCAAAGCCAGCGCCGACCGCTCGCGAGGCTGAGGCGTGCCCGAATGATGTCCCCCGTGATGCCCGCCCGCGTTACGGCCCTGCCCTGCTTCCTGTGTCGAATTCTTCGACCGCTCAAACCGGCTGCGGCTCGTCTCAAAGCTTCCTGGCATGCGGGTCTCAATGTCGACACAAAACAAACGAGCCTTCCGACGGAAGCTCAACCAGCCGCGATCGCAAAGTCGCCAAGGCGAAGCATTGTTGCAGAACCAACTTCCCGCGCCGAAGCACTCGGACCAGGAGCGCTCTCTTCACGGCCTCTGAGACCTCGCGCGTCCGCTTGAAAAAATTCAGCGTTCGAGACTGATTCCGCTGCCCTTCAGGCTCGCCGTGAGAGTGATGGCGACACTGTTCGACTCGGGCGTGACCTCGATGATCATGTCCGTCGTCCCGAGGGACTCGTATTTTTGGGAATCTGCAGGCGACTGTTTCCTTCTTTCGCCTGGTTTGAATCTTCGCCGGGCAGTTCTTCAACAGTCACGTGATAGCGGCCTGGCAAAAGGTCCCCGTCGAGCGTTCTCGCGGAAAAGCGGCCGTTTGAATCCGTAAAGCCGACGGCCGAATCCCCGGTGCTCATGCCAGTCAGCGTGACGAGCATCGCGGGAACAGGTTCACCGTCCAGCGTCAGCGTTCCCGTAAGAGCGGTCTGCGACCAGCCTCGAAACCAGAAGAAGGCGACACTGCCAAGAATGACGGCTGCGACTCCACCGACGGCCAGCGTTCGCGGCGAAAGTGACGCGATCACTCGAAGTCCGTTTGCCAGATAGTAGATCGGTGACAGCAGCAGCCAGGTCAGCTTCGCCCAGAGTTCCTGGAGCGGCGTTGCCGGTGGCTGCTCACGTTTGGGTTCTGTCTTTTCTTCGGGCTGCTGTTCAGCTTGAACCTCAACTGGAGGCGGAAAGTCGATCGGCAGCGCGCCGGCCGGCGTCCATTCGGTCTCGCTTTCTTCACGCACAAGAGTGATGCCGGTCAGGCGATATTCCAGGGCCAGCTGCTGAAGAACCTCAAGCGGCACCGGCCCGGTTTCCGTTTCCCCGAGCATGACGAAGAACTGAGGATTGGAAGCAGGCTCGTGCTCCGGATCCGGTCCCGTGCCTGACACAACGGAATCGGAATTTGATGACGCATCGTCCGGTGAGTTCAGCGAAGACGGATCTTTCGGGAGCAGTTTCTCGGTGATGGTCGCTGAAGGTGCCGCCGATCCAGCGGCGACGACCTCGGAGAATGGTCGCCATTCCGGCGAGCTCGAACTGCGAACCGGGTCGGTCGGTTGAGCTTGGCCGGTCTCAGCCATCTCGCTGAGCTCGTACCACGGCATCGGACCAAGTTCGAGACCCGCGAGCTGAATCTGCCACATCCCGGCCGTTGCCAGCGCGGGCCGGCATCCCTCAGCGCTTGCAGCGGGCAAAGGCTCCGAAGCTTCGCCTTCCTGATGAAGTGCGGCCCACTCCTGTTCCGCGGAATCGTCAGACCGGACGCCGATGCGAGATTCCCCCAATGTCGCGCGGCAGGAGAGTCGAAGGCGGTAAGTGGCGATCGTCAGCTCGTCGCCGTCCTGAAGCACGGCCTCCGTGACGGGCTGTCCGTTGACCAGCGTCCCGGAATCACTGAGGTTGATCACTCGAAAACCAGTCCCATGCTGAATGAGCTCGCAGTGAACTTCCTCGACCGCATCGCCAGGCAGACAGACATCGACCCGCCAACGGTCGCGGCCAATGAAAATGGACGGCCGGTTCAGCGGAAAGCACTTTTCATCGGTCAGGGAAACGAGCTCAGGGCTCATGGTGGATTCCGTTTGACAGCGAAACGCAGGCACTCCTGAACGCTATACGCAAAAAGCGTAAGCCAATCCACGCTGAGCCTGCTGATTACCGCTCCTCATCCGCAATCCGACACGGCGTGCGTAAGTCGGATTCAAACCAGCCCAAAGAGGTTGTGAGTTTTTCGGTAGGCCTGAACAAGCGAAACGACGCTTCGGCAGTCTTGCATCAAAACTCACGCGTCGGGTTGGTTTTTCGAGGCCAGGCTTCAACAATCTGTGCGGCGACTCTGCCTCGATCGCACGGACCCTGGAGAAGCATCATGAGATTTCCGCTTCACGCTGCTCTGCTCGCTTTAGTTTTCACCGCTCCTCTTGCCGCCGCCGAGCCAGAGACCAAAGCCATCGATATCGGATCGCGGCTGGAACTTTTCGCTGATGACTTTCTGATCGCGAAAAAAGAAGGCGACGCTCTGCAGACGCTGCATCAGCCGAAGGCTCACGAAGTCGCCATCGTCACGGACAAGCCGTGGGAAGGAAATACGTGTGCCTACTACTCGATCTTTCAGGACGGTGACCTCTACCGAATGTACTACCGCGGCTCGCACTTCGATGAGAAAACGAAGAAGGCATCTCATCCGGAAGTCACGTGCTACGCGGAAAGTCGCGACGGCATCCACTGGACGAAACCGGAACTTGGCATCATCGACTGGGAAGGCTCGAAGGCAAACAACATCGTCCTCAGCGGATTCGGAACGCACTGCTTCGTCGCGTTTCGTGATGACCGCCCCGACGCGCCGGCAGATGGCCGCTACAAGGGGATCGCTCGAGGCAACCCGGGCGGGCTTTACATTTTCAAATCACCGGACGGGCTTCACTGGACCCGGATTCAGGAGAAAGCCGTCATCACGAACGGAGCCTTCGATTCGCAGAACCTCGCGTTCTGGGATCCGGTAGAAATGCAGTATCGAGCTTACTGGCGGTATTTCGGAAACAAAGTCCGTTCCATCCGCACTGCGACTTCCAGTGATTTTGTGACCTGGCACTCAGAGGCCGATCTCAAATACGCCGACGCGCCGGTCGAGCATCTTTATACGAATGCGATTCGGAAATACCCGCGAGCTCCACACATCTACCTCGGCTTCCCGACCCGGTTCCAGCCGAAGAACAGCCAGGTCGAACCGGTCTTCATGATCAGTCGAGACGGAGTCAACTTTAAGCGGTACGCCGATCCGCTCATCCCGATCACCGCTCCGAAAGATCGAGATGGCAACCGCAGCAACTACATGGCCAACGGCCTGATCCAACTGCCGGGCAACGATCGCGAGTACTCCGCGTTCGGTTCCGAAGCTTACTACACCGGTCCGGACAGTCGGCTGCGACGGTTCTCCTTCCGAGTCGACGGATTCGTCTCGGTGAATTCGGGAGACAAAGGCGGAAAGATTACGACAAAGCCGCTGACGTTCTCCGGCTCGAAACTCAACCTGAATTTTGTGACGGGCAAGGGCGGCTACGTGGTCGTGCGGCTGCACGAAATCGGCACGGACATCACCATCGCGGCAGAAGTGACCGGCGACGAGATTTCAAAGACCGTCCAGTGGAGCAGCAAGCGAAGGCTGTCCGACGTCGCCGGCAAGCCGGTCGAGCTGACGTTTGAAATGAAAAACGCGGACCTGTATTCGATGCAGTTTACCGATTAGAGCACTCTCAAGTTTGGTCGTGTTTGTATCGTCGGCTGGAAGTCGAACTCTGAAAGTGCGCTGGACCGTGGCTGGGAACTTTTTGTCGTGAGAACGGGAATCGGCCATTCAAGCCGGTCTTCCGGAGCACATTCAGAATCAGTCTTCTGAGTCGGACTGCAGCAGGTTCAGCAATCTTGAACCAAGATTGCTGAGTTCCCGAGCGGATTGCTCGGACTGCTGCGTGGCGGACTGAGTCTGTCTTGTGGCCGCTTCGATCTGTTTCATGGAGTCGCGGATCTGCGACATTCCCGTCGACTGTTGAGTCGCCGAGGCGACGATCTGGCTCGCGGCCCGTGCGGCTTCTGCGATCGTCTGAGACAGCGTGTTGATTGTTTCCTCCGCCTTGGTCACGACCAGTGCCGCATCCGTGACCGATCGTGTGCCCTGTTCGGTCGACATGACTGCCGTATTCGTGGCCTGCTGGATTTCGTTCAGGATGTCACGGACCTGGAGAGTCGATTTGCGAGACTGCTCCGCCAGAGATTTGATTTCGGATGCGACCACGGCGAACCCTTTGCCGTGTTCTCCGGCGCGAGACGCTTCGATGGCGGCGTTGAGTGCCAGAAGATTTGTCTGATCGGCGATCTCGTTGACGGTCGTGATGATCTCGCCAATCGCCTGAGCCCGCTCGGCCAGCGTGAGGATATTCTCTGCGGTGGTTTCGCTTTGCTCGCGGACGTGGTCCATCGCCTTGCGTGTCTCGTTAACGGCGTCGCGGCCGGAACGGCTGACGTCACTGGCTCGCTGAGCCGACTCGGCCACTTCCCGGGCCCGATCGGTCGACTGCCCCGCTACGACTGTAATTTCCTCGACTGTGCTGACGGTTTCGGTGACCGTCGCCGCCTGCTGGCGGGCGCTGACCGCCTGCTCGGTGGTCGATGCGAGAATCTGACTGCTGGCCGCAGCCAGCGCTGACGCCGCGTCGCGAACGGCTGCTTCGATCTTTTCCCGTTCCCTTTCCGCATCCTTCCTGTGGCTGATATCACGGACCGTTCCGAGATACATCCGGGCGCCGTCTTTTTCGACAGCGGTGACTCGCAGCGACATCGGAAATGTTGATCCGTCTTTCCGCCGACCTTCAAGCTCGCGTTCTTTCCCAATGACCTGAGCCTGTCCCGTCTGAGCGTAACGAGAGAGGTAGCTGTCGTGCTCTTCGCGGTACGGCGATGGAGCCAGCATGGAGACATTGCGGCCTTCGACTTCGTCCCGCGTGTAACCAAACAGTGATTCTGCCGAACGATTGAAGGAATGAATGACGCCCGTCTCGTTGATACTGATGATGCCGTCTGCCGTTGAGTTGAGAATCGTGAGCACTTCTTCCTGAGAAGACATCGCTCCCACCATCACCCGCAGATTGACCGTCATCTGATTGAACAATCCGGCGAGCTGGCCGAGTTCATCGCGTGAAGTTTCGGCCAGAGGCTCGCCATCCAGCACTCCTGTCGCGATATCGGATGCGCGCTTCGCCAGCGCCGAGATGTTTCGACTGAGAGAACGGTGCAGAAAATACCCGACCGTCGCAGCGATCAGGATGGCAATCAGAGTGCTCGAAACAACCGTCGAAGTGACCGCGAAAGCCGCCGCGTCCCGCTGCCGCACGGCGGCACTTCTGAGCTGCTGCAGAGACTGCATGATCAATTCGGAAGCTGGGGACGCTTTGGTGGCGAGCACGTGGTTGGCCCGATTCCAGTCGGATCGCTCGCGCAGACGAAAGATCTGATCAGGCAGCGAAGAAAACCCGGAACGCGCTGCCAGGTACTCGCTCCACTTTTCGTTCTGTGTCGACGTCAGAAACGACTTCAGTGTGACGACAGCCTCCTGTGCGGCAGCGTTTTTCTTCCAGAGCTTCGCGAAGTCCGCGCGGTGCCGGGCATCGCCGGACAACAGATAGGCTCGGGTACTTGTGATCGCAGAGGTCAGCGAACCACGACAGTCGGCCAGGGCGTTGAGCAGTTTCTTTCGCTCTGGAATCGCCTCCAGCCGGCCTTCTTCGTCGATCGCTTCTGTCAATGATTGGATCATCGTTTCTGCCAGCGGCGTCGCCTGAGTCAGCAGTAACTGATAAGCCGGCCGGTTCGCCTCGCTATGGGCAAGCTGCTCAACTTCGTCCTGAGCGGCACGAAGTTTCTTCAGCTCCCCGGCGATCACGGGAAGCGATTGCTTTGCGTCAGACCCCTCCGCCCAGCCTCGCTGAAGCTCCGTCAGACGTGCCAACGCGGCGTCGATTTTCAACCACGCTTCTTGCCGCCGCTGACGGAAGTTTATTGCCGTCTGCTGGTCCATTCCGAGAATCGTGTATCCCCTCAAGTGGGCGAGCGACTGATTGATCCCGATGGACAATTCGTCGCAGGCCGAAGTCGTGGGAATCGCGTCGTCGACGAGGCTGGAAAGCCGAAACGACACAAACAGCGAACAGAGCGCCATCAACGCGACAGGTACGCCGAATCCGAATGCCAGTTTTCGACCCATAGGTAACTGCATCAATTCACGCCTTCTGTCTGAACGGGAGCTTCCGACTGGCGTTGCCTGTCGATGTCACCGACCTGGCCAAGTAGATACTCAAGCATCGTCGCCTGGCCATGGACATCCGTCGGAGTCGTGTCGTCACTGACGGGCACCGGCAAGGGAGTCGTACTGACGGTGCTCAACTGCATTTTCAGAAGGTTGAGCTCCGCGATAATGACCTGCGTCTGAAAGAACACATCCCGCGGGCGAATCTTCACGCCTGTCGTGAATTCAGGGACCGGAATCGGCGGCATCGCCAGTTGCACACGGTGCCGATTGATCAGTCGTCGAATCTCAAGACACTTTTCGAAGACATCGCCCGGTGTTCTGTCGGCGAGGCTGTCTGGTTTGTCGATCCGGTAGCGGCATGCTGGATCGTTCTGCCTGAGGATCGACCGGACATCCTCGACACCGCGAACCATCTGGGAATAAACCTCCGCTGGCCTCAATTCTTCATGCCCGCAGACGGTATTCAGCTTGACCAGCATTCGGACAGCAACACTGAAGACATCCGTTGGCGTCTTGTCCGTCACAATCAGCTCGTCTTCAGGGAGCGTCTGGACCTTCAGGTGCGTCGCAATCCGCCCGACGTTTTCCAGCATCGTCGTCACAACAAACAGGACATCCCGAGGTGCATAGGTCGTGGGGCGAACGGAAATCGTCGGGATCGCAAACACCTTGAGCTGATCATCCAGTTCCTGCAGTCGGCCGGCGCACGACAGAACGGCCTGGTACACGTGCATCGGCTGCAGACCTTTTTCGATCTCGGCCGGAAACGTTGGCAGGGGAACGTCGAGAGCTTTCAGAATTTGGTCGAGCGAACGATCCAGCCGATCGATTTTTGAAAACACGTGACTGGGTGAAATTCCGTCTGGAAAGCTGTCATCAAGCGGAATGTCGGGGTTCGGCGCGGCGACTCCAACGGACAAGGACATGCTGCCGGACACGATCTCCGGCATTGTGTTCTGTGCAGAAACTGTGGTCTGCGCTGAAACCGGGTGCGCGATGAATACGCAAATCACGGCGACAGCAGGCAACTGCCGCAGATTCAGGACTGCCATCTGGAATCTCCCCCTGCAGAAACGCACGACGCAAACAACATTTTTGTTGCGGGAATCACTGGAAGATAGCCGCGGTACGACGACGTCAGCGAATTGCCGGTTTCACGCCCGGTTACACGAGTCTGTCATGCAGACACAGTCTGGCGCGTCGTTCGGATTGCGGTTCGGAGAGACGTCAGCTCTGCGTCTCTCGATGGTGAGGGTCACTCGTCGTCAGTCGGACTTTGCTTCTTAACCAGCGTGACTTCGTTGCCGCTGTCGTTGTGGAAGACGTCGTCCATGAAAGCACGCATCAGCAGCAACCCTCGACCGGAGGCCTTGATCAGATTCTCCGGATCGGTGGGATCCGGAAGTGATTCCGGATCGAAGCCACTTCCCTCATCGCGAATGACGATTCGCACTCCGTCTTCAAACCGGACGGTCACGGTGATTTGACGATCACACCAGGGAGATTCGAGGCGACGCTGAGCGGCCAGCTTGTGGAATGCCTGGTCGTCCTGTTCCTTCAAGCTGGATTCGACATCCAGGTTTCCATGGTAGAGTGCGTTCAGCATGGCCTCATCGATGGCTGTGCTGAGCCCCATGACGTCCGCTGCACTGCACACCCGCCGCTGCACAAGCAGATTCCGAATGTGAGCCACGAGACCAGAGACGAGCGCCGGATCGTTGTCGATCACCCACGTCGACTCGGCCAGCCGATTCAGCAGCCGACTCCGCAGGCGTTCCTCGCCAGACATCGCAATGACCCGCTGCACTGTTTCGAGCAGTTCGGTCGCCAGGAACTGTTTCGGAACGTAGCTGGCGGCACCTCGTTCAAGCGCCTCCCGAGCGACAGTTTCTGATCCAGCCGCAGTCATCAGGATGGTCGGAATCAACGGGTACTTCGCGTTGATTTCCGTGACAAGCCCGAGGCCGTCCATTTCAGGCATCTGCAGATCGGTGAGCACCAGATCCGGCATGTGAGCTTCGATCTGCTCGAGCGCCTCCCGCCCGTTCTCTGCGAACACGACCTCGAGATTGCCGTCCCGTTTCAACAGGCCACCGGCGATTCGGCGGTCGGACATCAAATCATCGACGACAAGAATAGTCGGCATGGGTCATGACTCCTCGATCGACACAGTTTAATCGTCGGACTCGTCGAAGATACTTTCCGATAAATCGTCCGCTTCCGAAAGGGACTCGCGAATTTCGTCGAGTGCCTGATTCAACACGACCGTCAACTGGCTGTAGAGATCGGCGACTCCGTTCAGTTTCCCGCTGGCACCGAGGGACTCGATCTGTTCTGCCAGTTTCGTCACGGGCTTCGAATTGAAGGTTCGCATCGTGCCCTTAATCGTATGAGCCGACCGATGGACGACAGCCGCGTTCGATTCGTCAATGGCCTGCCTGAGTTGAATCAGCAGGGCCGGCCCTTCTTCCAGCACGGCCTCGATCACAGCGTCCAGAATGACCGAATCGCCGTTGACCGCGGCTCGTGCGGCGGTCCAGTCGATCAGCAGATCAGAGCCGGTTGAAGCGGCTTCGACCGGTTTTGCGATCGGGACATCGCTCGCTTCTGCCACAGTCAATGCGGGAACCTGCGGCACACGGGTCTTCGCCTTGACGCGGGCCAGAGCGGCGAACAGTTCGTCGGTTCGAATCGGTTTCGAAACGTAATCGTCCATCCCCGCTGCCAGGCAGCGTTCGCGGTCCCCTTTCATCGCGTTGGCCGTCATGGCGATAATCGGTGTGCGACTGCCGGTCGAAGCCTCGCGTTGACGGATGCGTCGGGTGGCCTCAAGCCCGTCCATTTCCGGCATCTGAACGTCCATCACAATCAGATCGAACGATTCGGCTTCGGACTTCTCAACTGCCAGCACTCCGTTCGGCGCGACGACAATCGAGTGGCCCTTCTGCTCCAGAAGTGCGATGGCAAGCATCTGGTTCGTCCGGCTGTCCTCAGCGAGCAGGATGCGAAGCGGAGCCGTATTCGCCGGAATACTGCTCGGAATCAGACTTGCCAGCGGTTTGACTCCTGCGGCGGATTCGATCGCGCTGAGCAGTTCCGACTGCTTGACGGGTTTCGTCATGTACCAGTGAATGCCCAGGTCCCTGCAGCGATCGATGTCGCCTGGCCGATCAGCCGACGTCAGCATCAGAATCGGGATCGCCTGCAGCGTGGGATCGTTGCGAACGTTTTCGACGAACTGAAAGCCGTCGACGTCCGGCATGTTGACGTCGGTGACGAGCAACTGAAACGGGGTTCCCGCCCGCTGCATTTCTACGAGCCGCGTGAATCCGGCCTCGGCACCAGAGACGCACTGCGGTACGAGTCCCCAGGCAGTGAGCATTTCTTCAAGGATCTGTCGGTTCGTCTCATTGTCATCAACGATCAAAGCGGGCAGACCGTCAACACTCTGCGGTACCGTCGCGACGTCCGGCACGGACGAAGGGTCAGCGCGACGGAAACTCGCTGAGAACCGGAAGGTGCTGCCCTGGCCCGGTTCACTTTCGATTTCAATCGCCCCGTCCATCAGGTCGACCAGTCGAGAGGAGATCGCCAGGCCAAGCCCCGTGCCTCCGAACCGGCGCGTCGTCGACGTATCAGCCTGCTCAAAGACATTGAAGATCGATAGCTGCTGGTGTTTCGGAATTCCGATGCCGGTATCGCGGACGGAAAAGCTCAACACAACGTCGTCGCCGTCTTCCACAATCACAGAGACATCGAGGACCACTTCGCCCGTCTCTGTGAACTTGATGGCATTGCCGACAAGATTCACGATCACCTGACGCAGACGACCGGCGTCTCCGACCAGAGCGTCCGGAACGTCGGGACTGATGTGGCAGGCCAGTTCGAGTTGTTTCTGATGCGCCCGCACGGCCAGCGACTTCATGGTGTCGCCAAGGCGCTCCCGCACGGCGAACGGTTGCGGATCGAGCGTGAGTTTGCCGGCCTCAATCTTCGAGAAATCCAGAATGTCATTGATGATGTCCAGCAGCGAATAAGCAGAGTGGTGGACGATCTCCAGGTGAGATCGTTGATCGGACGTCAGCTCAGAACCGATCACGAGTTCGGTCATGCCGATGACGGCGTTCATCGGCGTGCGGATCTCGTGACTCATGTTGGCCAGAAAATCGCTCTTCGCCTGATTGGCTGCTTCCGCTGCATCAAGAGCCAGTTGCAGTTCCAGCTCCCACTTCTTACGCCGCGTAATATCGTGCAGAACAGTGGCAAACTGGACTGAGTCGCCGAGCTGAATCGGCTGCATGGCGATTTCGGCCATGAAAATCGAGCCGTCGCGACGACGTAACGGCGTTTCCTGCCGCTTACCGATCATCGACCCTTCTTCACGATGAGAACTGTACCGATCGATGTTCTCGCGGGCCCGATCCGAAACGACAAAAAGACTGTCGAGCGGCTCGCCGAGCAGATCCGCGCGCTGGCAGCCAAACGTGTGTTCGGCCGCCCGGTTGAACTCGACGATGCGGCCTTCCTGATCCGAAATGATCATGCAGTCCAGCGAACTTTCAAAGATGGCCTGCTTCCTGGCTTCGCTGTCGAGCAGCTGTCGCTGAGCCAGCTCACGGTCGGTCACATCCCAGAACACGCACTGCACCCCGGCGACGTTCTGCTCGTCATCAAGCACCGCCGCCTTCAGAACCTGGACGAACATCTGTCGTCCTTCAGGCGTGCGGTGTTCCTCGACATCCTCAAAAACCGCCGCCGTTTCCATCACGTGCCGATCGTTGGCGAGGTACTTTCTGGCGAGCTCCGCCGGGTAGAAGTCGTGGTCCGTCTTCCCGATCAGTTCTTCCGGTGCGATTCCCAGTTCCGCACAAAACGGCTTGTTACCGAAAATGAAACGTCCTTCCCGGTCCTTGCGAAACAGACTGACAGGGACGTTCTCGACCAGCGAATGGTAAACGGCTTCCGAATTCCGCAGAGCTTTCTCAGCCGCAGTGCGATGACGAAGTTCGTCTTCCAGCGTCTGATTCAGCTGCTCGTGCTGCTCGTTCAACGTCGAGAGGTCTTCGAATGCCGAGACCATGACTCCCAGCAGACGCGACGGCGTCACGTTCAGCTCGAAATCTTCGCCGCGGAAATGAACCGTCTGCCGAATCGGAACCTCGCCGTCGCTGTGTGGAGCCAGTTGCTGCTGAATGGTCGCGAGCAACTGGTCGGGGGCGCGGCCCTTCGCCGCGTAGGCACTGGCACCGGCGGCCAGGCTGCGCAGGACATTGGTGACATTGCCCGATCCGGTCAGCATCACAACGGGCAATGAATCGGTCCGCGGGTCATTTCTGACATGACGGCACAGATCGATGCCGCTCTGGCCGAGCAGCGTCAGGTCCGCGAGCAACAGGTCGACCTGATGCGTGGCCAGAAGCTGCTGTGCCTGCTCGGCCGTTCGCGCCTCAAGTACCTCGAATCCGGCCTCCTCAAGCAGGACGCTATGTGCGACCGCCTGTGTCGGACTGTCTTCGACCAGCAGGATGCGAGGCATGAAAATGCACCGTAGAAAAAGTCACTCTGCGGAGAGCGCGACTTCGAGTGACTCGTGGATCCGGAACAGTTTATGGAACATCGTGATCGTGAGGACCTCGTCAATGTTGGGCTGTGGTGAGCACAGTTCAAGAGTTCTTTTCTGCTGATCTGCCAGCTTGTGAAGCATCACCAGCAGTCCAAGCGCACTGCTCGACATGAATTGAACTTTCGACAAATCCATAATGATCCGTGAGGCGTCAATGGATTCCAGAATCTTTCTGAGTTCCACCTCACGATCCGGGATGAGCGACGATTCGAGCATCGCATCATTTTGAAACCGAATGACAAAAACGTCGCCGTGGCGTTCCGTTTCGTACTGACTCGGTGCGGTCATTTCGCAGTCCCTCGATAATCAGCAGCGGGAAAGTGAGGACAAGCCAATTGGCTTGCCGATGTGAGTGTGAGCCTTGAGTTGAAAGTTATTCGCCGAGTTCATCAGCGTCAGTCTGAAATCGGTCAGCCAGAAACCGTACGTCGCTTCACCAGTGTGATTTCATTTCCCTTCGCGTTGTGAGTCACACTGTCCATGAAATTCTGAATCAACATCAGTCCGCGACCGTGAGGCCTCAGCAGGTTCTCGGGATCGCGAGGGTCGGGAAGCGTTGAGGGATCATAGCCGGGTCCCTCGTCGTTAATGACGTAGCGGATTTCGTCGTCCGTAATCGTTGCCCGCAAAGTGACTCGCCGACTGGCATACGGCTCCTGAGTTGACCGTGCTGTACCAAGCTCCCGGTAGCTCGTCTGCGAGCCGTCTTCCCGCAACTTCGAATTCAATTCCAGATTGCCATGATCGATGGCATTGATGAGGGCTTCCTTCAGTCCGAGGGCGATTCGGAAGACGCCGGTCTTATCCGCAACACCGAGTTCGTTGAGCTGCTCTTCCAGACGCCCGACCAGGGCCGTCGCCAGTTCGTGATCGTTCGGCAATCGATACGCAACGTCGGAAGAAACAATGGTGCCGCTGAGCCGGTCGCGGGTCAGCCGGGCACGCAGCATGTCGGAAATGTCGCTGAGAGTTGGCAGCAGGTCCCGGTCGAGCATTCGTTTCAGGATGTAGCTGGAGGCTCCGGCATTCAAAGCCTGCGCGGCAAGCTCTTCGGTCCCGTCGGCGGTCATCATGATGACTGGAATCTCCGGAAACTCCCTGCGGACCGCCTCGATGAGCTGCAGGCCGTTCATCTCCGGCATGTGCAGGTCCGTCAGAATCATGTCCGGCGTCAATTGACGAATGGCTTCCAGAGCCTCGACACCATTCCTGGCGACACCCACTTCGTAGCCGGCATCTTCCAGCAGAAACTCAATTTCTGCCGCCTGCGTCGGGCTGTCTTCAGCCACCTGGATGCGAGTCATGAGTGCGCCTCCAATCCTGACAAATGCCCGGCAATTTCCTGCGGGCTCATTGTCGTGTCGACCAGTCCTTCGTCGAACGCCGCCTGGGGCATTCCATAAACAACGCAGGACGACTTGTCCTGACCAATAATTCGACCGCCCAACTGCCGAACGGCTTTCAGTCCGTCGACGCCGTCCCGCCCCATTCCGGTCAGAATTACGGCCAGTGCATGGCGTCCGAACGACCGGGCAACAGATTCAAACAGCACGCTCGCCGAGGGACGGAAGCCCCCTTGAGGCGCATGGTCGGTCAGCACGATTCGTGAACTCGAAGAAACTTCCAGGTGACGCCCTTCCGGTCCCAGGTAAACGGTGCCGGGGGCGAGCGTTTCACCGTCTACTGCGACCCGCACATCGAACGCCGTCGTGGCGGTCAGCCATCTGGCCAAACCCTCGCTGAAGCCATCGGTGATGTGCTGAACGTAGAGGATCGGCAATGGGAACTCCGCTGGGATCGCAGAGAGAATACTGTGGACCGTCTGCGGGCCGCCCGTCGACGCGGCGATCGCGATCACTTTCGTGGTGTTGCGCGAAGCGGCGACATCCGGCGCGATCTGTGCCGGCGCGATCTGTGCCGGCGCGGACGCGACGCCGCGACGAAGTTGCCGCACGACCTTCACACCGGCCATCGACCGGATCGCATCGACAAGTATTCCGGCTGTGCGGTCGAATTCCGGAGACGTCGGCGAGTTCGGCTTGCCAATGACCGTGAGCGCTCCGGCCTGCAGCGACAGCATCGACTTGTCGACGTCCGGGCGATCCATGCTGCCGCTGACCACAACGATCGGCGTGGGCTGAGCGATCATGATCTCGCGGGTCGCTTCGTTGCCGTCCATGCGCGGCATCTGCACATCCATCGTGACGATGTCCGGCCGCAGGTCCCGCACCACCTCGACCCCTTCCTGGCCGTCGGTCGCAATTCCAACAACGCAGATATCCGGCTCGTTGTTGAGGATTTCAACAATCAGATCCCGTGCAACCGGTGAGTCATCAATGACGACAACGCGAAGCATCCACCTGCCCTTAAATCAACTGCTGTATCGTCTCGAGAATGTTCGTCTGGTCAAATTGACTCTTGACGAGATACGCGCTGGCTCCGGCTCGCACCCCTTGAGCTTTATCTTCGTCGGAATCCCGCGAAGTAACCAGCACAACGGGAATATCCTGGTGACGGTCAGAGGATCGAATGGCCTCGGTGAGCCGGAAACCATTCATTCTTGGCATGTCGACGTCGGACACGATCAGTTCGTAACCCTCTGCCGACGCCTGCATCCGGTCCCACGCGTCACGCCCGTCGACGGCCGCTTCGACCTCGTAGCCGGCAGTTTCCAGGATGCTGCGAATCAGAGTTCGGGT
Organism: Planctomycetota bacterium; assembly: GCA_027623235.1. Lineage (GTDB taxonomy): Bacteria > Planctomycetota > Planctomycetia > Planctomycetales > Planctomycetaceae > JAQBVJ01. The sequence continues at coordinate 10,996 of JAQBVJ010000024.1, read as the reverse complement.
CGTAATCGAATCGTCCACGACCAGAACCCGCTGAGCGGCGTGCCGGACCACGACTGTTTCATCGACCGCTGAGATGGACGATTCTCGAACTCCACCGGTCAGCGATCGCATCAGACTGGGAACGTTCAGCAGCAGAGCGATCTCACCGGACTGCAGCAGAGTGGCGCCGGAAACATGCGGAACGCGATGAATCCTCGGCCCCAGATTCTTAATGACGATCTCCCGTTCGCTGGAAACGTGGTCGACGACGAAAACCGCTTCCCGTTCACCGACACAGCCAATGACTCCCGTCAAATGACCCGACTCGGATTTCGTGACTGTCGAGTCACGGCCCAGCAATTGTCCCAGCGACACGACCGGCAGCGGGGCTCCTTCCAGCGGCAGCGTTTCCTGACCCTGCATCATCCGCACGTCGGTCGGCAGAAAACGGACCAGCTTGCTGACGTTGGATGAGGGCAGCAGAAATGTCTGCTCACCGACCCGGACGAAGACGGCATTGATCGTCGTCAGCGTGAGCGGAACGAGCAGCGTGAACCGGGTTCCCAGGCCCGGCTGAGTCGCCGTCTCGATCGTGCCGCGCAAAGTTTCCACCTGTCGTTTCACAACATCCATGCCGACTCCGCGACCGGACACGTCGGTGATGATCTCTGCCGTGGAGAATCCTGGTAGAAAAATACAGTTGACGACTTCGTGATCGTCGGCGGGTTCGGGCAGTCCACGAGTCCTCACGCGATCACGAATCTTTTCGAGGTTCAGACCCCGGCCGTCGTCGGACACCACAACCTGAATCTGCGATCCGCGAAGCGAGGCCGAGACCGTCAGTCGGGCCTCAGATGTTTTGCCAGCCGACTGCCGGTCATCCGGAGCCTCAATCCCGTGGTCAACCGCATTCCGAACGAGGTGCATCAGTGGATCCGCCAGTCCGCTGAGGACCGAGCGGTCGACTTCGATGTCTCCCCCTTCGATGAACAGCTCAACGTTCTTGCCGGTCGTCGTGGCGATATCCCGGACGAGACGTTCCAGACCGGCGCAGGCCTCGACGAAAGGCACCATCCGGATGTCATGCACCTCGTCCTGCACGGCCGCTCCCACAACGTTCAGCCGTCGCGCGTCGGTCTGCATGCGGCGGCGAAGCTGTTCCAGCGAGCGTTCCAGCATCCGCAGCCGCTCACCGTTGGCTTCCAGAGTCCGCACCATGTGAGCGGTCAATGTTCCGGACCGGGCCAGCAGCGGGTCCGCTCCGCCGTTTTCCGCCAGACGAATCATCGCTCGTTGAACGCTCTGCCAATCCTGCTTCCAGTGGGCAACGGATTCCAGCAGAGCTTCCAGCTCGTTCGGGTGAGTGTCGATTCGCTGCCGCACGACGAGCAGCTCTCCCGTCTGAGCAAGCAACTGGTCGAGCTTCTCCTGAGACACCCGCACTGTCGACGACGCGTGCTGTTTCGCAGTGGGCCGTCCGTCCGACGCCGGACCGGAAGAAATCTTTTCGGAGCCGGTCACGACTTTGCTGGCCGTCTCCGTCAGAGTGACCTTCGACGACGGGATCCGGGAGTCGGCCTCAACCTTCGCGACCGTTTCTTTTTTCGACGCTGCGCCCACCTCCGGCGCTGCCGCTTTCGGCTCAGGCACGTCCGGCTTAGCGGCTTCCGGCGTGACGGCTTCCGGCGAGGTCGCGACCGGCAGCGAAAACGGTTCACCGGCAACGGCGGACCGGACGGCTTCCTGGTACTGGCCGAGCAGTTTTTCGTCGACGGGCTCGTGCGCCCGCAGAGTCTGACCGGTCCCGCCAATGACGTCCGCGGTTTTCAACAGCAGCGTGCTCAGTTCCGGACTGGTTTCAAAGGTGCCCGCCCGAATGGCTCCGAAGGCATCTTCCAGCACGTGGCACAACCGTTCGATCTGCGGCTGATCGACTGCCCTCGCGGCTCCCTTCAGGCTGTGAGCCGCGCGAAACAGCTCGGCAATGTACTCCTCGCGTTCCTTTCCGGACGGCTCTTTTTCGAGAGCCAGCACACAGTGGCTCATTTTCTGAACGTGCTCGTCGAGCTCGTCGAGAAACGTCGCCATCAGGCGCTTCAGCAGTCCCGCTCGATCAACCATTGCGACCGTCCTCCCCGGCAGACTGCGTCACCAGCGACTGCAGTTCCTGCCCGAGCCGTGCCATGTCACGCGCCGATTCTTCCGTCTGCCGTGTCGCAGTCAGAGTCTGCCGTGTCGCAACATCGATCTGCGACATGGCGTCGCGAATCTGCTCCATGCCGGTTGCCTGCTGCCCGGCCGAAGCAACAATTTGTTGAGCCGCCCTCGCCGCTTCGCTGATCGTCTTCGCCAGTTCCGAAATCGTCTGGCTCGCCCGGCCAACGACCTTCTCGGCAGACTCGACGGATCGCGTCCCCTGTTCGGTCGACATGACCGCCGTGTTCGTTGCCTGCTGAATCTCACCGAGGATCTGCCGGACCTGGTCGGTCGCTTTTCGAGACTGCCCGGCGAGTGTTTTGACTTCTGTCGCGACGACCGCGAAGCCTTTGCCGTGCTCGCCGGCCCGCGACGCTTCAATCGCCGCGTTCAGTGCGAGCAGGTTGGTCTGATCCGCGATTTCATTCACCGTGGCGATCAGGTTGCCGATCGTCTGAGCCCGCTCAGAAAGTGTGAGGATGTTCTGAGCCGTCGTTTCTGTCTGCTCACGGACCCGCTTCATCGCGGAGATCGTTTCCTCGACGGCATCCCGCCCGGACCGACTGACCTCGTCGGCGCGTCGGGCGGAGCCTGCGACTTCTTCCGCGCGGCTGGTCGACTGGCTGGCCGTCTCGGCAATCTCCTTCACGGTCGACGTCGTTTCGGCAATGCTGGAGGCCTGCTGCGAAGCGGTCGCCGCCTGCTGAGTCGTCTGCGCCTGAATTTCGCTGCTGGCTGCCGCCAGCCGTTTCACCGCACTGCGGACGGCATCAAAAATCCGCTGACGTTCGACTTCGATCCGATGACGTTCCGTAATGTCCTGGATCGTCGCGATAAAAAGCCGTTCCCCGGAATACTCCATCTCCGCCACGCGAAGAGACAGCGACACGCGGGAACCGTCAGACCTCAGACCCTCCACTTCGTTTTCTCCACCGAGCATCCGGATTTCGCCCGCGGCCAGTTCCGAAGAATCGAACTGGGCCTCACTGCTGGTCAGAGCCGGCACAAATCGCCCGGCGCTGGAATCCGTCAGTTCGACAACGGAAACGCGGAACAGCTTTCCGGCGGCGGCGTTGGCCGACAGCACTTTCCCGGCGGTGTCGATCGTCAAAATGGCATCAGCCGTGGAGTTCAGAATGGCAGCCGTGCGTTTTTCTTTTTCGCGGGTGTCTTGAAGGGCCGTTCGCAGTCTGGCGGCCATCGCACGGACTGAATCGGCCAGCGTCCGGATTTCACCGATCGGACGGATGGCTGGCATTCTGGCGTCGAGATTTCCTCCGGCGATCTCGTCGGCTGTCCGCGTGACCGTTCCCAGCGCGGACGTCAGCCCGGTCGCCCCGAAAAGCGACACGATGATCGCTGCCACGATGATCAACGATCCGACCATCCAGAATCGCCAGGCAAGATTTGTGACGGGGATGAGAGCCTGGTCCGCCGGCACGTCAACGGCGACCGCCCAGAAGCGAGAGGGGTCTTCCTCGGCGTAGTGAAATTTCTGATACGTCCCCAGCAGCGTCACGCCATCCGGGCGGAGGTGGCCATCGATCAATTCCCGGAAACTGTCCGGCGAAGACGGGTCGGCCAGCAGCTTTGCCCGGACCGGCTTGACGTCTTTGTAGAGAGTGGAATTGACCACGTTCTGCGGAGTGTCCCTCGACAGAAGAAACGCCCCGGTCTCGTCGACGATGTCGACACTCGCTTTTACGATGAGCGCGGCACCGGACCGAAGTAACACGTCCCCGTCCAGCGCGATGACGAAAACGCCGCGGGCCTGCCCTGTCAGGTCAAAGTACGGAGTCGCCAGGCGAAGGACCTGCTGCCCGCCGGTTCGCTCCATCGCCGAGATGATCACCTGGTCGGGGGACGCCTTCAGGGCTCGTTGGATGAACGCGTCGTCAGTCGAGAAGTCGCTGAGTGTTTCCGCAGGAGCAACCACGCTGCCACGACGCTCGACCCGCATCAATTCCTCGCCACTGGCACCCACCAGCGACGCCGAGATCCGCGCTGGCCGCTGCCGCATCTGAGCGGACGCAATCGTCTCCAGTCGCTCGACCCAGACTTCCAGAGTCGAGCCTGCCTGTTCAGGGTCCGTTCCGTTGGCATCCAGACATCGAATGATTCCCGGTACGGGGGGAAACTGCGGTGTCTGCAACACGTCGATGCGGCTTTCCTGCAATGTCCGTTCAATTCCCTGGACAGCCGCAGTCGCTTCTGTTTCAAACTGGCTGAGCGTCATGTCGGTCAGGATTGCCGCGGACTCACTGAAAGCGATTGAGCCCATTGCGAACAGACTGACAAGAACAGAGAGACAAGCAAACGCGGAGATCTGCCAGCGCAGCGACAAACCGGCGAGCCGATTCAGCAGCGTGTCAAGGAAACCGGTCGCTTCCGGTGAAGTGGGTTCAGGCATGAGGAATCCGGTTCGTCGTGAGTCGATCAGCAGTTTTCATCAGGCAGCCAGGGCCAGGTCAGGACCGGCGAAGTGATGACTGGCGACACTTAGGAATGTGTCCGAAACAACTTCCTGATTTTCATGTGTAAGAATTAGGAAAGCAGGAAGACAGGAAGATCTGCGAATCGGAATTCCTGCTTTCCTGCCTTCCTTACTATCGGTGTCATCGGGTCAGTCGAAGTCGATTTCCGGGAAGCTGTTTCGGGGCTGACACTTATTTTTTTGCGGGTGCTTACAGCTCCGGGATATCGATCTGGAGTCGCTGGTCATTCAGAATCGCTCGCCCGTCCAGAATCACGGTCGCCTCACGCGTGACTCCGCGAATCCAGTCGCGGCAGATTTCGCGTGCGGCTCGAGCGGGCGGCAGCACTTCGTCGGTGCGGACGCGGGTGACTTCGACAACCTCATCCACGGCAATGCCCAGTTCGTCGCGTTCCTCACCGAGAACCAGAACCCACTCCGTTTGACCCTCTTCAGGAGTCGTGCCGAGCAGTCCGGACAGGTCCATGATGGCGAGGATCCCGCCGCGCAGATTGGCGATCCCCCGCAGCAGCCTGGGAGTTCCCGGGACGTCCGTGACCGCCGGGGCACGCAACACCTCAGAGACAAAATGAGACTCGATCGCGTACTGCTCGCCGCAGAACCGGAACAAGAGGATTTCGAACTGCTCGGAAGCGAGCAGCGTCCGCTCGGGAGCGAGCGCGTAGGCGACCGCCCGTTCCTTGAGCAGCGCCGCTGAATGTTCAGGCCCCGCCTTTGAAGAGTCGATCGCACCACGCAGCTCGTCCAGCCGCGCACGCGCCCGTTTGAAATCAAATTGTGAGTCGGGTGACACGGTTGTACTTTCCCCAGGATGTTCCGGCAGAAAACACCATACCAACGGGATGAGTCATGGATAAGCGAAATCAGTTCGGCCATACGCCGAACGGCCATCAGCACCGGGTTTTCTTCGTCGCGCCAGTCCTGCCGAATTACGGCGGCTCCCCATCGACTGGACCGGATTGGCACGAGCTGACGAGTTGTCTGGTCGGAAGTCGCCGTCACGCTCCGCGAAACGGGGCGTGCCACACGGAAGTCGCCAGGTCGTCTGGCCAGTCACGAACTTCCGAAACTCCCGGCGAGTTTCGCTTCCCGGACATTCACCTTTGAACGAAGGACGACTGCCTTGTCTGGGCTGAATTGACGAGTCGCAGTTTCAGTGGCGTAAGCTTCCAGCTTGCGATGTCCGGCCACAGGACGTCGGCAAGCAGGATGCTGACCCCACTTTTTCGCTCTGCCACTTTTCCGCTCTGTCACTTTTCCGCTCCGACAGAGCACTACTCGCCTGCGCCGATCATGGCGAGGTGCTGGCTTGCCATCTGCAGCAGTCGCCCGGCTTGTTCGCCGTCGGAAAGCGGGATCACCGTTTCGGGAGGCAGTCGCTGGCAGATTCGAGCAGCGTTCCGGAAGGACCTTCCCGCATCCTGAGTCCGGCCGGACCGCTGCAGAATCATGCCGAGAGTGAAATGACCGATCGCCAGGTCGCTCCGCAGGAACAGCGTTTTCCTCGCGGCCTGTTCCGCTTCGCGGTACCGGTTCAGGTCCAGCAGCAGAATTGAATGCAGATATTGAAGTTCCTCAAACGCGGGGTGACGGTCGACGGCGACCGCGCAGGCCTGTTCGGCCTTGACCGTATCCTGACCGGCAAGCGCTCGTATCAGCAGTGCGGTCGCGAAGGGGTGGTCGATTCGCGCCTCGGTCAGTTCGCGGACACGCTCGAAATCCCCCTCATGCAGGGCTTCCTGAGCGGCTTGAATCGCCACGTCACCACTGGCCACGATTGTCGAATCGGTCAGGCCCGGATCCTCATCGTCAAACACCCACTCGTCGAACGCGAACGGTTGTGTTTCGACGGTCACTGTCGGCGACGGCGAGGCGGTGACGAGCGGCCGTCGATAAACGAAACAGGCACCCGCCTCAACAAGCTCAAAAGGCGCCATCTGGGTCACGGACGGATCGGTGGAGGCCAGAACGAGCCAGCCGCCGGGACTCAGCGAGTCGTACAGCCGTCGCACGACTGCCTCGATCGACTTCTGGTCGAAATAGATCAGCACGTTTCGGCAGAAGATGACATCGCAACCCCATGTCCCGGTCGCCAGTGACGGGTAAGCGTCGAGTGCCAGGTTGAGGTACTCAAAGTTGACGTGCTTACGCAGCGAGTCATCAATCTGCCAGCCGCCGACAGCCTGATGCAGCAGCGAACCGGTCAGTTCGCGCGACGGACCGCGCAAGGACCATTGCCGGTAAGTACCACGCTCTGCTTTTTGAAGCGACTCACGCGAGATGTCCGTCGCGAGGATGCGGCACTGATCGCCAACTCCGGCCGTCCGGCAGGCCATCGCGAGAGACCACGGTTCCTCGCCCGTGGAACAGGCGGAACTCCAGATTCGAACCAGATGATCGCGGCCCTTGCGCGACAGAATCTCCGGCAGGATGACCTTCCGAAGAGCCTCCAGTTGATCCGGTTCCCGAAAGAAATAAGTCTCCCCGACGGTCACTTCCGCGAGGAGATCATCAAAAGCGGCCTGGTCGTTTTGAATGTGCGACAGATAATCCGCGACGTCGGAAATGCCAGCCCGCTTGATCGCTCGCCGGATTCCATCGGTCAGTGCGGCATCGCGATCGTAAGACAGGCGGAACCCGGTGTGGTGGGAAAGGAATTCCAGCAGGCTTCTCATCGCCGGCTCCATTCCCGTTCCTGCCTTTCCTTAAGAGTAGTGTCGGCTGATCGTTGAATGTCGCCTTTCGCTCCGCGAAAGGACGCGTTCTTTCGCTGAGCGAAAGGCGACAATCTGCAGAACTCCGATTCCATTGTCAGTCGTGCTTCAATTTCCAGATTCGGTCACGCGGTCAGTTCGAGCAGCGCTCGCGCACTCAACAAAGAAACAACCTTCTCGTGAATTCGAATTGTCCCGCCGATCAAGCCGCCCTCGGACGAAGACTCGATGCTGGATTCACCGACCGACTCCAGCTGCACCGCGCTCTCGGTCCTCAAAGCGGCCGTCTGAAAATCATTGCCAAAGACGATGAGAAAATCGGTGGCTTCAATCTTGCAGGAAGGAATGCCCAGCTTCGCGCGAAGATCGACGACGGGAATCACTTCTCCGCGCAGATTGAACAGTCCCTCCAGCCCCGGACGGTCTGGCGAGGCCGACAGCGCGGCGGCACGCAGAACTTCGCGAACGTGGCTGACGCCAAGAGCGAACTGCGAATCGGCAAGCGAAAAAATAGCGAATTCCTGAGCCACGATGACTCCCGACAAAGTGACGTGACTGACCCGTCGAGGTTACCAGCTGCCAGTCTGTCGTGCATCCCCTGCCGCGACTCCGCTGCAGATCCTGTCGGATCCCGGTCAGGCTCTCCGATGAAAACCTGGCCGCGGGAATAGACTTTTGTGAAAGAGTATGATATCACGGCGGACCCTTGGCAGTATGTGCGCTCACACGAACTGCCAGTCGGAAACTGATCCGCCATGAAATCAGAACTGCCTCTGCATTTGCTGATCATTGAGGACAGCCCAACCGCGGTCCACCTGTTGAAGATCCAGCTCGAACGCGAGCTGACGCGAGCGTTTTTCACATCGGAAGTCGAAACGCTGGCCGAGGCGCAGCAGCAGCTTGCCAATCATCGAATCGACCTGGTCCTGCTCGATTTGAACCTGCCGGACAGCTCCGGGCTCGACACGTTTCGCAACCTCCACAGGAAATTCCGCGAAGTGCCAATTGTGGTGTTGAGCGGAATGTCGGACGAGTCGATCGCTCTGGAGGCGGTTCGCGGCGGAGCCCAGGACTACGTCGTGAAGGCGAGCTTCGACGAGAGCAATCACCTGAACCGGGTGATCCAGTTTGCTCTGGAACGTGTTCAGCGGCGCAGCATGGAGCACGAACTGGAATCGGCACAGAAAGTTCAGAACAGTCTCTACCCGGATCTGGCTCCGGACATTGATGGTTTTGAGATTGCCGGAAATTCTGTCCCGGCCAATCACGTCTCTGGCGACTACTACGACTTCATCCCGATGGCGAATGACCGCCTGGGAGTTGTCGTCGCCGACGTCGCCGGACACGGCCTCGCCCCGGCGTTGAAAATGGCCGAAACGCGAGCGTGTCTGCACGCTCTCGCGCATGCGTGGCAGGACCTCCAGGAGACTCATAATGACCTTTGCCAAATCCTGAGGCGGACCAACGCGGTCTTAACCAGTCCGACCAATTCGCGTTTCACCACGCTGTTTTTCATTCTTCTGGATCCGGCCGGCCGATCCTTCACCTAAGCCGGTGCGGGCCACCGCGCGTTTCTGATTCGCACGGACGGATCCCACGAGGAACTGCCGAGCACCGGTGCTGTGCTGGGCCTGTTCCCGGTTCTGGACATCGCGACGTCCGACCCGATCCAGCTTCAGCCGGGTGAGATGATCTTCCTGCCGACAGATGGGATTGAGGAAGCTCGATCGACCGATGGCAGCCTGTTCGGCAAAGAGCGGATGCTGTCGGAATTGAAGGGTCACCAGGAGATCCCTGTTTCGACGGTGATCGAGCAGGTCTTCCAGAGCGCTCAGGACTTCTCCGGCGAGCACCCTCAACTGGACGACATGACTGCCATCGCGTTACGGCGAAATGCCTTGTAGTCGAACCAGCCCCGGCAGAGACGTTCCGATCGGCCTGGCCCCCTCTTGATCCCAGCCTCCCGCCAGGAAACACACTTGCCCTGCCCGGCCATTGTGCGTCTTTTGGATTTGCCGCGCGGCCCGACTACAGTGGTCGCTCAGATGCCGTCGAGCTGCCTCCCATCGGACTCACTCATGACCACAGAGCTGATTATTGCTTTCTTTGCCCTGACGCTGATGGAGATTGTCCTGGGCATCGACAACATCGTCTTCATCGCGATCATCACAGGGAAACTGCCGGCCAGTCAGCAGGCGAAGGGACGACGCCTGGGCCTGCTTCTCGCACTGGCCATGCGGATCGGCCTGCTGATGTCGATCTCCTGGATCATGACGCTCGTGGAGCCGATCTTTCATCTCGCATCGCTCGGTCTGTCCGGCGAGTGGCTGACGAAAAACGTCAACGAAGTCTCGATCAAAGATCTCATTTTGATCTTCGGCGGGCTGTTCCTTCTCTATAAGAGCGTCACCGAGATTCACGACAAGGTCGAAGAGGACGAGGACGGCATTCCCGACGAGCAGGAGAAGGTGACATTTGCCGGAGCCCTCGTTCAGATCGCGATGCTGGATGTGATCTTCTCGCTGGACTCGGTCATCACCGCCGTCGGCATGATCAACTCGGGTGAAGAAGGTCCGACGAAGCAGGGCCTCGGCGTGATGATCGGCGCGATTGTCGTTTCTGTCATCGTGATGCTGGTTTTCGCTGAGCGGGTCAGCGGCTTTATCGAGCGGCATCCAACAGTCAAGATGCTCGCGCTGAGCTTCCTGATGCTCATCGGCGTGATGCTGGTTGCCGAAGGAGCCGGGTCTCACTTTGACAAGAATTACATTTACTTTGCGATGGCGTTCGCACTGCTCGTTGAGATGCTCAACATTCGCGTCCGCACCCAATCCCGAGAAATGAAAGCGATCAGAGAAGCCAAAGCCGCTTCCGCTTCAGAAGGTTCGTAATGCTCATGCGATGCCAGACTGCCGAAGAATTTGTCGAGAACCGGCATGAGCTGGAAGAGCTCGGCCGCTGGTCCGAGCTGATCCTCGGCGAGCCCGTTTCACTCGAACCGCCACCGTCAAAGCACGGCACCGCCGTGCTGAACATCGCCAAAGCGCTCGCCGAACACGTTCAGCGAACGACGATCGGCTATGCGTGCTTCGAGCTCGGCCTGATCGTGAAGCGAAGTCCGGATTCCGTTTACTGCCCGCCGATCAGCTACTTCGTTTCCGGCAGCCGCTGGGAGGAAATGGACAAAGCGATCACAGAAACCCGCCCGGCTCTCGTCGTGGAAATCGCGTCGTCCCGGGACCGACGACAGGGGCTGCCGCATCGCGTGCCGCTGTACCTCAAGTGGGGAGTCGCCGTTGTCTGGGTGGTCGATACTGAATCACGAAACGTCTGCGTCCACACCTCATCCGGCACGGCGATGTTTGAGGCGAATGAGTACCTCGAGGCCTCGCCCGACTGGATCGGTGAAGGTTGCGAGAAGCCGATCCTGCCCGGCTTCAAGCTCGCCGTCAAAAGTGTTTTCCGCGAACCTGACTGGATGGGCTGAACCGGGTTCTTCATCCCGGCGTGACGACCTCTGCCAGGAAGTCACCCGAAGCGTGAGTTTTGAAGTTGCACAGTTCAGCCGCGAAGCGGCGACAGCACATAGCCGTGGGCATCAGCCCACGGTAGC
>JAQBVJ010000147.1 GCA_027623235.1 Planctomycetota bacterium | reverse complement strand
GCATGGATGACCTTCGGGCCAGGCGATTAAGTGACTTATGTATAAACGACAGACGCCCACGTCCGTCCGCCATGACTCGGTTCCGCTCGACGCAACTCGGCTCGACGCAATTCGCTGTGACGGACGGACGTGGGCGTCCGTCCTACTCGGCGTGATTCGCAATTCGGCGGGCGAAGATCACTTGGCCGCGAGAAGCTTTTCGACGTGCTCATCCACGTCCGCTGCGGTCACGGCGATTCCAGCGTCGACATCGTTCCGCAGTTCTTTCGCCAGCTTTCCGGTGCGGTCGTAAATCTTGTAGTGAGGCAGACCGGAATCACCGATGTTGTACGCCTTGAAAGACTCGTCACCGCCGCCCAGCGTGCAGACGTAGTTCTCCAGGTCGACACCGTTCTCATTGAGCTTTTTCAGGGTGAGCGATCTCTCTTCCTCGTCAGTCCCGTCGGCCATGCACATTGTCAAAACCACAAGCCCTCGCCCGGCGTTCTTATGAGCCAGCTCGGTCGTATGCGGCAGGCCTTTGATGCACGGTCCGCACCAGGTTGCCCAGAAGTCGACAAGAATGACTTTGCCTTTGTGCCTGTCGAGTGCCGCCTGAAAATCCGCCGGCGATGCAGTCGCCACCGTGATCTCCGCGACGCCCGTTCCGCTTGTTCCCGCTTCCGGCACAGACTCAACCGCCGAGCTGACTTCCGGCAACGGGGGTTCCGTGTTTCCGTCCGGACCTTTCGATTCCGAGCCGGTCGTCTGCCCGGGCGAACCCAGATCAGTTTCTGCGGTCAGAGTTTTTTCGGGCTCGCTCGACCCGCCGCATCCAGCGGCAGTCACGATCAGGCCAAGAGCCATCGCGAAAGCTGAAACGTTAAGAACGGTCACGTCAAAAAAAGTCCGCATCGTTGACACTCCTGGTAAACATCCTGTTTCTGGTTGAGCTGCGGAGGGAGAGTACCGCCCGGTTCAGTGCGACGCAATTGCCGTTTCCCGGCCGGGTGGAACGTCGCCACCGACCGTCGTAAGGAACGTGTCGGAAATAAGTTCCCGATTTCTGACCCGGCCGACGTGTGACACCAGGGTTGACGAAGAAGATGGCGCGCAAAGACGCGAAGCCGCAAAGTTCAGTCAGTCCTTTGCGGCTTCGCGTCTTTGCGCGACATCTCAATCTGAAGCGACCGCCGTCGTCGCCTTGCGGGTGACTATCGGGAAGTTATTTTCGACACATTCCTTAGTCGTTTGGGAGCCGCTCCTCGAATGAAGAGTTGGTCTTCGGGGATGGCGAGGCTCCTGCCGAATTCCATTCGGGGTCCGCCGGGAACCGCTTACCCGCTTTGGGACGGGCCGGAAATAAGACCGGTTTTAGCCGCTGAGCGTTAGCTCACGGTTCACGAAAAACCCGACGCTAACGCGTGCCGGCTGATTCAATTGCCGGTTTAATTTTCGGCCCGTTCCTTACCCGCTTACGCAGCGGCCTCATCCGGAACGACGAAGCTCATGTGAAGTTCCGCGTGCCGCAGATGCAGAGCCATCCATTCTTCACTGGCCATCGCTCCAAAAAACGGATGCTTCGCCGAGGGTATCTCGGTGCCAAGTCGTTCAACAGCCCGCCGGCAATCGGCGAGGGCGTCCTCAACTTTGAGGGTGGCAGCCGGCATGTACTTGGCGGCGTTTTTCGGAAGTTTGAAACCCGGTTTCAGCGGTTTCGTGAAAGCCGAATTCTTGACGAAAGGTGCAATGAGGTGTCTCACCAGCCAGGGAGCCTGAAACGGAAACCCGTCCATCGAATTGTGCATCGCGGAAGCCAGGTGGCCGAGAATCTGCCCGTAGGTCCAGTTGCCCAGCGTCCGGTGTCGACCTGCGGCAAGTGCTTCGGCATCGGCAAGAAACTCGTCGAGCGTCGCGAAGCTGAGCGTGCGGCGACCGGAAACGGAAGACGTATTGACCATGACGAATATCCTTGAAATTGATCGCGGTTCAACGCGACTGGCAGGCGGAGAGAAGTTCCGGGGCAGCGGCGAGAGACTCCCGCACAAGATGCCCCATGTGAGGGTGTGACGGTTCCAGGTCGACGGGCAGTTCGAATTCCCGCAGTCGTTCGCTGGCCGTTGGGCCGATCGACGCGATGAAGCACCGTCGGGCAGCGGTCAGCCACTCGTCCCGCAAACCAATCGACTCAGCAATCTGCAGTGTGTGGATTAGCTGCTGAGCCGTCGTGATCAGAATGAGGTCGAAGCGGCCGGAAATGGTATCGCGGATCGCCTGTTCCAGCGCGGTCGTGTCTTCCGGCAGAGCCCACATGTAAACGGGCACGGCCAGCACGCTCGCGCCGTGGCCGGCTAAAGCCTCGTAAAGATCGAGTGATGGCGAGCCGTACTCCTGTACGGCGATCCGTTTTCCGGCGAGGTCCGTACCTGAGCCTGCTGCAACCAGCACGGCCGGCACGAGTTCCCGCCACGTGTTCGGCTCGGCCGCGCGAGCGTCGATTCGCACACCCCACTTCTTGAGTGCTGCCGACGGCTTTGGACCGCGAACAACGATGCGGCACTTTTCGAGCAATGCGAAGAACTCTTCGCGAGGAACCTCTGACTCGACCGCCGTCGCCAGTGCCTCAGCGCCGACACCCGTGAGGAAAATCATCACGTCGATCTGTCCGCTTTGAAGCAGCGTCAGAAACTGACGAATCTCCGGCGTGATCCCAAGCGGAATTTCGCGCATGGATTCCGCGACGGTCGCCACCGCGCCGTGTCGCTCGATGAGCGATTGCATTTCCGCCGCCTTCCGGCTTTCGAAACTGCAGACGCGAAGCGGTGCTGACATGGTCGAGACCTTTGTCAAAGGACTTCGAGCGTTGGCAGTTCCGGCGACTCGATCAGCGACTTTGCAACCTGCATGGCAATGTTGCGGCAGACCTGTGTGAGTACGTCCTTTGCCGGACAGTCATCGGCAAAGAGGTCGCCAATCCGGCCTTCGTCACCGAGCACTCGAATGTGTGCCTCGATCGGGACTTCTCCCAGAAACGGCACGCCGGATTTCTCCGCCTGCACGGCCGCGCCGCCGCGCCCGAAGATCTCGCCCGACATGTTCTCGACAATGCCCAGCACTGGAATCTTCACCTGGCCGAACATGCTGATCGCCTTGACCGCGTCCAGCAGAGCCACTTTCTGAGGCGTGCAGACGATGACCGCTCCGGCCAAACCAAGCAGCTGAGACAGCGTGAGCGAAACATCGCCCGTTCCTGGCGGAAGGTCGATGATGAGGTAATCCAGCTCACCCCAGTCCGTCTGCTGAAGGAACTGCGTGAGCAGCTTGTGGAGCATCGGGCCTCGCCAGACGATGGCCTGCTCCTCGCCGACCATGAAGCCGATGGAGAGCAGCTTGAGCCCGTCTTTTTCGACCGGCTTCAACCGCTCGACCGTCCGCCCTTCGTTGTCCGTGACCGCGACGATCTGCGGCTGGCCAGTCGCCCCGGTCATATGAGGAATGCTCGGCCCGTAAACGTCGGCGTCCATCAGGCCGACTTTCGCTCCGAACGACTGCAGACCGTAAGCCAGCATCGCGGCCGTCGTGCTCTTGCCGACTCCGCCTTTGCCGCTGCCAACCGCGATGACGTTCTTGACCCGCAGCCCGATCTTGCCGCCAGATTCTTTGCCCTTCACGCTCCACGAAATGGTGACACTGGCCGAGGGAGCATCGGGAAACTTTGCTTTCACAGCGTCATCAATGAGCCCCTGAAAGCGGTCCTGGCCAGGGTATGCTGGCGTCGGCAGGACGATCTCGATGGTCGGTGTGCCGTCGGCGACGGACGCCCGCTTGACCATGCCAAGCTCGCCGAGAGTCTTGCCGAATTCCGGATCCGTAATCGCGCGCAGGCAGGACAGTAATTCCGCGTCAGTCATTTGGCTTCGCAATTCTGCGTGAGAGTGGTGAATCAAAGGGCCGAAGCGGTTTTGTAACAGTCGCGCCACGGGCGGACAACTTCCTGGCAGAACGGACAGCGAATGTGCGTCAGATCGCGAGCCATCTTCCATCAGGATTGGCTTATGATGAGGCTCCAACCCCGCGTAGCCAGCAGCGCCGGCGAGGAACCCCAGCGACGGATTTGTCATTAGTTGTTTTTCAATAGTCATTTGTCATTGGCGAAGTCTCACAGCCGGGCGAGGAAATCGGCCCAATGAAAAATGACTAATGACAATTAACTAATGACAAATTTGGTCACCCCGCCAGAAAAACGAAATTCGCCGACCGGCATTCCCCATCACCAAGAGATTGACGAGGCCGCGTTGCGACGCCCGATCCAACGACAAATCCTGATCCCGTTCTCCCTGACGCTCCTCGCGGCCGTTGGCACGATCGCCGTTTCCGCCGCGTGGCTGGCCGCGCGACGCAGCGAGCGGCAGTCGCTGCGCGAGCTCAACGGAGTCCTCAGCACGCTCGCCTCGTCGAAGCTGACTTACACCCAGTCGATCCTCGAAAAAATTCGCGGACTTTCCGGCGTCGAGCTCGTCGCGCTGGACGCCGCCGGCCGGCCAGTCCACTCAACCGTCGTCGACCCGGACGCGTCGCTCATCAAGGAAGCGAGTTCCGCGCCGCTGATCACCGGCAGCCAGTCATTCTCCGATTTCCCGCGAGTCGTTTCGGGCGAGGATCACTACTTCGCCGCGCGGCTGCAGGCCGACGGAGCCGCACGCGTCGCGACACTCCTCGTGCTTTATCCCGAGTCCAGCTGGCGCGAGGAACGCTGGGCCGCCGCCTGGCCGCCGCTCGTCGTCGGGGCCGTCACACTCAGCGTTGTCTTCTTAATCTCCGCCTGGCTGGCCGGTCGGATCGGCCGACGGATCGGCGAGGTTGAGGAGCTACTTTCGCGCATCGCCAACGGAAACTTTGACGCCGTAACGCGAACCTCCGCCCGCAACATTCCCATCGGCGAGTCGGGCTCGCATGAGCCAGCATCGGGCGAGCCGTACGACGAACTCGACGCTCTCAGCCGGTCGGCCGCGCAGCTGATGTTTCAGTTACGGGAACTGCAGGACGAAATCCGACACACCGAGCAGGTTCGTCTGCTCGCGCAACTGGCCGGCGGGCTGGCTCATCAGTTGCGAAACGCGGTCACCGGAGCCCGCCTGGCCATCCAGCTTCATGAACGGCGCTGCCACCAGGCCGGCGACGAAAGTCTTTCCGTCGCCCTCAGACAGCTCGCGCTGACCGAACAGCAGATCCGCGGACTCCTTTCGCTTGGCCGAGAAGAAATCCGACCGCCGGAAGCCGCATCGGTCACGGATCTGGTCGCCGAACTCGAGCGGCTTCTCCAGCCGCACGCCGCGCACGCTCACGTCAAGCTTCAAATCACGGCGCCGGACATCGACGCCGAAGTCCAGGACGGCGAGGCATTTCGACTCGCGACGCTGAACCTCACACTCAACGCGATCGAAGCCGCCGGACCAGACGGCACGGTTTCGGTTGAGTGCCGGATCGATGGGGAATCGCTGTCGGTCGAGGTGACTGACTCGGGCGAAGGCCCCCCCGACGGGATCGGTGACTCATTGTTCGATCCGTTCGTCACGTCGCGACCGGAAGGAGTTGGCCTCGGCCTGGCTCTGGTTCGCCAGTCAGCCGACAGCGCCGGCGGCTCAGTCAACTGGTCTCGGCAAGACGGCCGCACCGTCTTCCGCTTCACAATTCCCGTCTCGCCCGTCCCTTCTCCCCCTCCAGGGGGAGAAGGTGCCCGAAGGGCGGATGAGGGGGCCGCACCTGAAACACCGCCGCTCGAAATCCCCGCCGACATGCTGGGAGGCCAGTCATGAGCCACGTTCTGGTCGTCGACGACGAACCGGCCATCTGCTGGAGCCTCCGCGAACTGCTGCGCGACGACGGCCACGAAGTCACCATCGCATCGTCCGCTGAGGAAGCCATCGCGGCAGCGGGTTCAAAGAGACCGGACGCGATCGTGCTCGATGTCCGACTGCCGGGAATGGACGGCCTCTCGGCGATGGCAAAGCTGAAAAAGGTGAGCGGCTCGGCACCGATCATCGTCATGACGGCGTTTGGAAATCTGGAAACGGCCGTCCGAGCCGTCGACGAAGGCGCGTTCGACTATCTCACAAAACCGTTCGAACTCGACGAGGCGGCTGACGCGATCCGCCGTGCGCTCGCGTTGAGCGAACGAGACCGCTCCACCGCAAAACGAAAAACAGAAACCGGCAACGAAAACGAAATCGTCGGCACCACGCCGACAATGCAGAGCGTCTTCCGACAGGTCGCTCTCGTCGCGGCCAGTTCCGCGCCCGTGCTGATCACGGGAGAAAGCGGCACCGGCAAGGGACTTGTCGCGCGGGCGATCCACGCCAACGGCTCGCGCCGCGACGGGCCGTTCGTCGCGGTGAGTCTGCCGGCCCTCGACGAACGCCGAATCGAACGCGAGCTGTTCGGCGAGATGCCGGAACCAACCGGCAAGGCGACGAAAAAGTCTCACCGCAAAGGACTGCTGGAAACGGCGGATGGCGGCACCGTGCTGCTCGATGAAGTCGGCGACATCCCGCCGGCGCTCCAGGTCAAACTGTTGCGGGCGATCGAGGAACAGGAAGTCGTGCCCGTTGGCTCAACGCAGCCCGTGTCGATCGACGTGCGGGTTCTGTCCGCGACGAATCGTGACCTCAGCGAGCTCATGGCCAGTGGCGGATTTCGCGAGGACCTGTTCTTCCGGCTAAGCGTCGTCCAGATCGCGCTGCCACCGTTGCGGGACCGCGTTGAGGACGTGCCGCTTCTCGCGCGGCACTTCGTCAACCTGGCCGGTTCTCACGGCGAGTTTTCTCCGTCGGCAATGTGTGAACTCAGCAGCCGTCTCTGGCCCGGCAACGTGCGCGAGCTTCGCAACGCGGTCGAGAATGCGGCTCTCGTCGCGCGAGGCGGCTCGATCGAAGTCTCGCACCTGCCTCCGGCGCTGACTCATTCGGGCGGACGATCGCTCGACCCGACAGAAGATCTGCGAGCAGCGACCGCGCGCTGGATCAAGGAGCAGTTGCGTCCGCTCGACCTGGAAGCGAGCGACGCGGCTCTCTACGAAGACTTTTTGACGGCGGCCGAGCCGGCTTTGCTGGAGACAATCCTCACGCAGGTCGGCAATAATCGGACCGCCGCCGCCCGACTGCTCGGCCTGCACCGCGCGACACTGCGACAGAAACTCCAGAACTACGGACTGCCACGCGAAACGTAATCACAGACCCGGCATGAAAATATGGCGAGGTTCCGATGAAACGGAGATGGGCTCTTCTCAGCGTTCTGGCTGCCTCACTGGTCGCGGCAGATCTTTCGGCCGAAGAATTGACACCGGCTGAGAAAGTCGACCCGTTTGAAGCCGCGTTCAAGCAGCTGATCCAGCAGGTCAGTGAATCCGCAAAAGAAAAGCCAGCCAGCGTGGCCTGGGTGATCGACGAATCCGGGTCGATGGCGGGTTTTCGGAAGCGACTTGCTGAGGCAATTCAAGAGCTCGATGAGGACTCATTCGAGAAAAACACATCGTGGACCGTGGCCGGTTTTTCCGAGCACCTGCACCTGCTGACTCCGCGACCTCTGACGAGTGTCGCGGCCGTTTCCCGCGAGGTCAGCAAAGTCGCGACAGATCCGTCCGGCAAGGAAAACGTGTTCGAGGCGGTCACTCAAACGGCACAACAGCTGAAGAAACTCAACGCCAAGGACGAGCGGAACGGGATCATCGTCGTTGTGACCGACGAGCGGGGCGACGATCCGCAGGCACTCGAAGTGGCCGTCTCCCAGTGCCAGAGAAACGGCTTCCGCGTTTTCTGTCTGGGACACGCCGCTCCGTTCGGCACGGAAAAAGGCTTTGTTCGAATCCAGTTTGAAGACGGCTTCGTCCAGGAGATTCCCGTCGACCAGGGAGCCGAAACGGCCATGCTGGCGGTCGTCTCAGTTCCCAGCCTGGGAGGAACACCGATCGAACTGAGCCGGCTGTCTTCCGGATTCGGGCCGTGGGCACTTTCGCGGCTGTGCGATGCGACGGGCGGCGAGTACCTGATCGCACAGGACGAAGCCAGAACCCGGTTCGCCGCGGACGTCATGGCCAGGTACCGACCAGACTACCAGCCAATCCAGACAATTCAGCGTGATGCCAAACGGAACGTCGCTCGGATGGCTGTTCTGCAGGCCGCGATGGCGTCCGGGCAGAACCAGAAGTTCGATCCACCTCTGAAGTTTCGCGCCGAGCGGGCCAACATCCTTCGAGGTGCTCTGACCGAGTCACAACGACCGTGTGCCGTCAACGAGTACCAGTGCCACCAGATGCTGCAATTGCTGGAAGCCGGCGAGAAGGGTCGCGAGGCCATGACCGATCCGCGCTGGCAGGCCAGTTACGACCTGGCCATGGGCCAGGCTCAGGCCGCGCTCGTACGGTCATTTGGACTCAATGTCCAGATGGCTCAGATGAAAGTGGCCGCTCCGAAAATCGACGGGCCGAAATTCAACACGTGGGAACTCTACGCCGTGAAGGAGCAGCAGGAGCCAGGTCCTCGTGAATCAAAACTCGCCAAACAGGCCAGGAAATTCCTCGACCGCGTCGTCAAGGATCACAAGGGGACGCCGTTTGCTCACGTCGCCGAACAGGAACTGGAGCGAGGGTTTGGCTGGAAGTGGCGACAGATTCACGTCGACTACAAAACGCCGCCAGAGGAGCCCAAACCGAAACCACTGCTGCTTCCTGACACGAAAACCGGAAAGCCACGTCCGGTTCGCAAGCCAGTGATCATCCCCGGAAGATTGTCCTTCCCGTAGGACGAACGCCCACGTCCGTCCGAGCGCGTGATCCAGAAAAGCGGCCGGTGGCCATGCAGATTGCCGCCATCGTCGTTCGGTCTCTTCATCTGATCGACTTCGATGTCGTCGATGAGACGAACATCACGACGCAGGGCTATGCAGCGGAAGATGTTGGAAAACGGAAAGTCACGGCACGGCAAATCGAATTTCTATTTCGTGTCGGACGACTTTTCGTTCGCGCCCGACAGGTCGCGAATTCTGAGATCCTTAAACCGCATACGACCCTCGCCGCCGGAATGCAGTTGCAGCGCGATCACACCAGTCGTTGCTTCCGGCGACGGATATGTGAAGTCAATCATCTGCTTTCCGTTGAGATGCGTGATGTATCGTTTCCCGACGACGCTGATTTGCAGATCGTTCCAGTCGTTCGGTTTGATGACGGTTTCCAGTTCTGGAGCCGGCCACACGATCCATCCCTTGCCGTCTCCGTAGAGACCACCTGTGTGGTGGCCGATGGCCCGGTCGATCTCGACTTGTCGCCCCTTGATCACTTTGGGCGTGCCCGGCTCGAACGTTGTGTGAATATAGACTCCGCTGTTGCCGCTTGCCTCACACTTGAATTTCAAAGCGAGCTCAAAATCCTGATAGGTCTTCTCTGTCGCCAGGTAACCGTACTCTTCCGTAACGCCCTCACCGTAGATGGCGCCCTCCTCCACGATCCATTTCTCATTCCCGATCTTTTTCCATCCAGTGAGGTCCTTCCCATTGAAAAGTGATTTCCATTCGGGAGCGTCCTGCTGTGCTTCCTGAGCGAAGCTGGCCGTCGCGCCGAGCAGAATAAAAGCCGTGATTATGGAAACTCGCATTGTTGATTCCTTGAAGAGAGGCAACTCGTGATGATCGTAGCCCGCCTGGCTTGACCTGTCGGTTTCAAGTGGCAGCGCACTGCGTTACTTGAAGTCCCACACGGCCTTTGCATTGAGGCCGAGCATTTTTGCTCGGTCGGAGCTGGAGAAGAAAGGAAACATGCCCACGAGTTCGATCTCGCGCGCCAGTGTCGGGCGTTTGTAAGCGGCCCGGGCGGTTCCCGGATACCCCGTCCCAAACAGCAAGCGGTCAGGTCCGAACGCTTCGTAAACCCGTTTGACGTACGGATAGGCATCCGGAAACGGATATCGCCCGGAACTGGAGACCGACGACAGTTCGGACACCTTGACGAATACGTTGGGGTATTTGGCCATCGCCAGAAGCAGCCGCATCTGTGGCTCCGGGTTTTTGCCGAGATCAATCTGGCTTAAGTGATCGATCGTGATGTTCACGCCGGGATGAGCCTTCACCATTCTGGCCAGCTTCGGAAGTTGCTGAGACGCGATGAAGAAGTTGAAGACAGAGCCCAGCTTCTCCGCCATCTTCCACAATCGATGTGTCTCCGGGGCGTCCAGCCATTCGTCGCCACCATGCTGGCCGTTCTGATAATAAATCGGACTGAATCTCATGCCGTGCAGACCGTGCTCTTTGACCCAGTACTCCAGCTTGTCGGCCACCCTGGGATCTGTCGGATCGATCAAACCGTGCGCCCGGAGCCGGTCCGGAAACCGTTTAACGCAATCCGCGACGTAAGAATTGTCCCAGCCGTGGTAAATCACCTGGACAAGTACGGCATGAGTACACGCATTCTGATCCATATCCTCAATGAGCATTTCCACGGTGGCTTTATGCGGGACATCCTTGATGGAGAATCCCGGCACATAAGGATGTGGAAACGGGAAGCGTTTTTCTTCGTTGCCCCAGACATGCATGTGAGTGTCGATGATCGGAGCATCCGTCTTTGCGGGAGGCCCGGCCTGCGATGACACAATGGAAGCATTCAGCGCCAGCAGCGATCCGGCCTGAATGAAGCCACGTCGAGTCAGGACACCGTTGCCTGTCTGGCGAGAGTCACAAATGTTTCGAGCTTCGTTGTAGTTCATGACAGTCACCTTGTGTTTCGCAGCTCAGAACGTCGCGTGTTGGGTCAATGAGGAACCGAATGTGTGCGACAAACACACCGGATTCTGTGTCGGTTGCAGATCATTGATCAGTGGATCGATCCACTGCCGGTTGTGACTGGCTCTCGACGATGAATTCAACAATCGGAGTGGGATCCTTGAGGCTGTGAGGATGATGCTTGCCACCCTGCTTCACGATTACCTGAATGGTCCCGCCGAGTTTCCGGTAGCGCCGTGCCAGATCGGCTGTGTGTTCCTCAAACGGAACGCTTTCGTCAGCGTCACCGCACACGTGAATAATTCGCACCTTCGCTTCTGCGAGCGGAGCCAGCCGGTCCAGTGCGTCGAGTTTGTATTTTTTCGCGGCCTCAAGCGTCAAATCGTGAGCCGCCATCCAGTCTTTAAGCCGATCGAGTCCCGGATCGCCCGGACTCAAATCACGAACGTACGGCCGGATGCCTAACGCCGGAGCGTCTCCGTAGATACACGAAATCTGCGTGGGATGTTTGATCGCCCAGTGATAGATGATCAGACCGCCGCGGCTCATTCCCTCCAGGGCCGGACGGCGAGAGAAACCGTGCTCAGTCGTCAGGAATTTGTAGAAGCGGTCCCATCGACGGATCGCTTCCTCATTTCCCCACAGATTCGCCACGTCGCAGTAGGCGACATGGAATCCCTTTTTCAGGAGAGCAATGTCTGTCTGAGGCTCATGTCCCCAGAACCTCGCCCGCCAGATCCACGGTCGCCCTTTGGCAATCTCTTTCGGAGTGACAACACGACATTCGACCTCGTCGAGCGTGAAGTCAAACTGATCGAATCCTTTCCACTCCGACCTGGTACCTGGAAACAGCTTGTCGGGCGTGTCGTCGGCACTCAGTTGTGCAGCACAGATGCCGCACAGGATCAGGGCCGTGGCAGTGATTGCGTGCTTCATCGAATTGCTGCTCCAACTGTTGATGGCGAGATTCTGCCTCACGCGCCGCTCTTTTTCAAAGATGCCCGATCCAGCTCTCAAAATCCAGTAGCTCGATTCTCCGCCTGTTGAGAATCCTGCAGTGAGTTTTGCGAGTGTGACGCGTCGCAGTACGATGATTGCCCTGTGGATATGATCGTTGACCTTTCCAGTCGCCTTCCATTTCGAGCGTTCCATCAAGGCGCCTCGCCGATGCAGCCGTCAGCACGCATTCTGATTGTCGTCTTCCTGGTGACCGGTCTTGCCGGTTCGATCTGTTCGGAAGACTCTGCGTCTGCTTCGCGAGTTGCGAGTTCCGCAAGGAGCACCTCGCTCAGCTTCGAGCGGGTTGCGGCGAAGATCGACGGTTTTGTGGAAAGTCACTGGAGCGCAAAGCAGGTGCCGCCTGCGAAGCTGACGGACGACGCAACATTTCTGCGACGGATCACGCTGGATCTCGCAGGCCGCATCCCGACAACGCGAGAGCTGGATCAGTTTCGTGGTGACGACTCAAAGGACAAACGGGACAAGGTCATCCATCGTCTGCTTGACGGTCCGGAATTCCCGCTCCACTTAGGCAGCGTCCTGGACGAGATGATTCAGGGTCGCCATGCCGGCAACTCCGACTTTGTGGATTACATGCGCCGCAACATTCGAGACAACAGACCGTGGGATCTCGTTTTTCGAGAACTGATGCTCGGCCCCTGGGACACCGCCGAGCGAAAACCCGCGAACCGCTTCCTCGACAAGCGGGCGAAAACGCTGGATGTCCTCGCCGTGGACGCCACGCGTGTTTTCTTCGGAGTCGACATCTCCTGCGCGAAGTGTCACGACCATCCTCTCGTCGCCGACTGGAGTCAGGACCACTTTTATGGCATGGCATCGTTCTTCAACCGGACGACCGGTGGTAATGGCAAAGTCGGCGAGAAGACCGAAGGGGACGTTAAGTTTCTCGGCTCCGACGGAAAGGAGAAGACGGCTCAGGTCATGTTTTTGACGGGCCGGGTCGTCGGCGAACATGCCGTTGAGGGATCAACTACCGACGAGAAACCGCCCGCATCGACACCGGTCAGCCGAAGAGAGCAGCTTGTTGAGATCGCCCTGGACGAACGGAATTTTTTCAGCCGCTCGATTGTGAATCGGCTGTGGCGGTACTTTTTGGGTCGCGGCCTCGTGCATCCCGTTGACCAGATGCACTCTGCCAACGATTCAGCAATTCCCGGACTGCTGGAATGGCTGGCGGAAGACTTCGCGGCCGGCGGATATGACCTGCGGCGGCTGGTGACTGCGATGGTCAGCTCCAAGGTATATCAGCTCAGCAGTGAGTGGCCACATGACTCCGACGTCCCGCAGGCGTCGCTGTTTGCCGTCGCGGGACTGCGTCCGCTCAGTCGACGGCAGCTTTCGTTCTCAATTCTGATGGCCACGGGAAATGCCGAACTGTCGGAGCCCGACGAAATCGAGTCTCGTGTCGAGCGATACGTCAGTGTGCCGGGCGTCCAGCGCATCCGGCAGTACCTGACCATCGAGAAGACAGCCGCCGGGCTGGCTCCGTCGCTCGACGAGAGAACCGACGACTTCCAGAGCAGCGCCGTCGAGGCACTCTTCATGTCAAACAACCCGGCCACTCAGGCGCTCATCGCAGTTGACGATGGGAACGCCAGCAGCCTGGTCACGCAGCTCGCCCGGCTCGTCGAGACACGACTGCTGGTGAAGGAAGCGGTCCGCACGGTGCTCAGTCGCGAGCCGCGCGACGACGAGCTGAGTCAGTTGACCGACTGGTTCGAGCGTCAGAGTTCCCCGCGTGCCACAACGACCGGACAGTTGTTGTGGGTCCTGGTGACGTCCGCCGAGTTTCGCTTCAACCACTGAGTCCGAATATGAACTCTCCATCAATCTCAACGTGTGGATCGTCGGAACACCTGCTGTACCGCCGCAGTTTTCTACAGAGCGTGCTGGCAGCAAACGCGACGCTTCAGATCGGCGGGCTCGGTGTGGCTGCTGAGACTCCCACGGGTGAGGCTTTGCGTCGACAGCAGAAACGAGCCCTGTTTATCTGGCTCGCCGGAGGATCAAGCCAGTTCGAGACATGGGATCCAAAACCCGGACGCGAGACCGGCGGGCCGTTTCGCCCGATTCAAACAGCCGTTCCGGGATATCAGGTGTGTGAGCTGATGCCAAAGCTTGCCGGGCTGATGCAGAAGATCGCGGTTGTGAGATCGTTGAATACTGTGATTACTGCACACGAACCCGCGGCTGACCTCATCAGCACGGGCCGGCCAAAGGAAGCCGCTCTCGATTATCCCGAAATGGGCGTTGTGCTGGCGAAAGAACTGGCATCACAGGACAGCCTGCTACCGGACTACGTGTCGTTTTTCCCGGCGACAGAAGGCCGACGACGTCCAGCGACCGGATTTCTGGGTGGTCGACACGCTCCTCTGCTGCTGGAAAATTCGATGCGTCCTGGTGATATCGACCTTCCTTCTGGACTCTCAGACTTGGAGCACAAAGAACGTGAGGACCTGAGGCAGCGACTCAGCAGCGAGTTCGGCAATCGTCGGGCGGGAAGCGATCTGGTCAGCGGCTACAACAGTGCCTACGCGAAAGTCCGCGGCCTGATGCGAACCGACCATCTGTTCGATCTGGACAGGGAACCGGCCGCCACTCGGGAACGCTACGGTCGCACGGAGTTCGGGCAGCAGTGCCTGCTGGCTCGGCGGTTACTGGAGGCAGGTGTGCCGATGGTCAAGGTTGCCCGTGGATTCTGGGACTCTCACCATGACAACTTCGAAAGCCACCGCGAACTGGTCCCCGACTTTGACAATGTGTTGAGCGTGCTGTTGACGGATCTGGATGATCGCGGCCTGCTTGATTCCACGCTTGTGATCGTGCTGTCGGAATTCGGGCGCACTCCGGCGATCAATAAGGACGTCGGCCGAGACCACTACGCCGCCGCATGGTCGTCTGCATTTGCCGGCTGCGGAATCCAGGGTGGAGCGATTCACGGTCGAACGGACGAGGATGGGAAAACGGTTGCCGATGGAGAAGCGAACGCGAGCGACGTCGCCGCGACAATCTACACGGCTCTGGGAATCGATCCTCGCAAGGATTACCACGTCGGACTGCGTCCTGTTCCGCTGGCCAAAGAAGATTCCAAACCCATCACCACGATTCTCTCGTAGCACTTGAAACGACATGGCCGACGAAAAAGAAAAACAACCCGTTGAATTGACGGCCGCCTGCGAGCACTCCGGAATTCTGTTTGCCTCGTGTTTCGATGAGGAGAGCGGAATGCTTTACGGGGCCGGCACGGACGCCGCCGTCTATCGAGTCGATGTGAATGCGGAGAAACCGGCCGCCGAGAAACTGTGGACCCATCACGACAACTATGTGTCGTCACTGGTGTGGCTCAAGGGGATGGTGATTTCCGGTGGCTACGATCGGAAGCTGATCTGGACTTCCGCCGAATCGGGCAAGGTCCTTCGCCAGATCGAAAATGCTCACGACGGATGGATTCGAGACGTCGCTGCATTTCCTGGTGGCGACCGCATTGTAAGTGTCGCCGACGACATGCTGGTGAGAGTCCGGGACGCGGAATCCGGCGAATTGTTGATGTCACTGCAAGGTCACGCTCGCGAGACGCCCCAGGGATTCGCGACCGCTCTGTACGCCGTCGCAGTGAGCCCGGACGGACAGACGATCGCCACGGCGGACCGCATCGGCGACGTCTGCCTGTGGAATGCCGAATCGGGGCAGCTCCTCAGGCGACTGCAGGCACCGGCTTTTTACACGTACGATTCCACAAAGCGATCCCGCTCGATCGGTGGCATTCGCAGTGTGTGCTTTTCTCCGGACGGATCCCAACTCGCGCTCGCCGGAATCGGAGCCGTCACGAACGTCGATGGCTTCGTTGGTCCGACTCGAATCGAGATGTGGGACCACGAGTCGGGCAAAAGAACATGGGCTGCCGAGGATCAGCACAAGGCCGTGCTGAACCATCTGACATTCCATCCGACGAAGCCGATTCTGATCGCCGGCGGAGGAGGAGACAGCGGCGGAATTCTCGGGTTCTGGGACAAAGCCACAGGAAAACTCCGCCACAAAGCCAAGCCCAAAGGCCACCTGCAGCGCATCGAGCCGAGAGCCGATGGCACGCACCTTTTCGCGGTCGGCCATGGCGGATTCCAAATCTGGAGTCTCAGGGATCTTTGATGAGGCCCTCTTGATTCGCGTGTGAGCAGACGCGCGGAGAAACCCGCAGGGTCAAGAAACTCAGCCGACCTCGAAGTCGTACTCAACACTGAAGTTGAGTTTCAGAACGACCAGATCGAGGCGTTGCTGAAGCGACTCGGGAAGAAGCGTGTGCTGCTGACTGATGATCAGCGTCGCGTACGGGCGGTGAAAGGCCATGCCCTCGGCCGGAAGGCACTGCTGAAGCTGACCACCATTGTACTGGTCGTCACCTTCGCACTGGTAAGGACCGGCGGTGAAATTAAATCGGCATCTGTGGTGAGAGGGTGTAGTTGTAGCGTGGGAGGAGA